>NZ_AECZ01000008.1 GCF_000179555.1 Solidesulfovibrio fructosivorans JJ] | reverse complement strand
TACCGGTTACGGATGAAGCCACGCCAACACATTGTAACCGTTAAAAGTCTTTGGGAAGGGGATCCGGGGGGAACCCTTTCTACAGAAAGGGTTCCCCCCGGATAGTCCCTCTATCCCATGCATGTCTTTGCCTTGAACGCCGGGAGCGAGGTCATGGCGGGGGTGCCCGCGAGGTTGATTTCGCAGGCGCAAAACGCGCCCAGCGGCAGGGGCCAGAGGAAGGAGTTGCATTGTCGCCAGGGCGTTTTCTCGCGCCAGGTGGATTTCGGACCGGGCAGCACCGAGGCCGTGCGCTGGCAGCGCCTGCCCAGGTTCGCGCGCACGAGCTTTCCCATGGCGCAGGGCGAGAACCAGCGGGCCTCGCGCAGCGGTCCGCCGCGACGTCCGCCGAAAAACCGCATGGACAGGCCGTAGAGGGAACAGCGGTTGAGGTAGCCGACCAGGATGCCCTTTCTGGCCACCCGGCCGGCCTCGGCCAGGACCGCGCCCGGGTCGGGGCAAAATTCCAGTACGGTCAGCAGCACGCAGAAATCGAAGGCGTGGTCGTCGAAGGGCAGATGGGCGGCGTCGCCGAGATGCAGATCCGCCTTGTCGCCAAGGCGTTGCCGGGCCGCCTCCAGCATGGCCGGGGCGGCGTCGAGGCCGGTCACGTCGAAGCCGGCGTTGTGCAGGACGTCGAGGAAAATGCCCGTGCCGCAGCCCACCTCGAGCAGGCGTTGGCCGCGACGGGGCCAACCGGCCGTCATATGCTCGAGCAGCCGCATTTCCCGCTTGAGGGCGAACTCCCCCGTCGGGGTGGTGAACCAGGCATCGTAACGCCTGGCTGTCTCGTTGTCCCACATGACCGCGTTGGCGACGCCAGGCCCCGTCCCGGGCCTCGCTTCCGGCGCGCCTGCCTCCTCGAAACGTCCGACCAGCTCCGCCGATCCGGGAAAAGCACGGCGTCGCCGCCGCGCGTTGTCGGCAGCCGCCGTCAACAGGCGTTACCAGAAACCGCCCGGCCTTGGCAAAAGCCGTTTTTGCCCGTGAAAACGGAACGGCCCTACTGGCGGATCATTTTATGCAGGACGGTGCGGCCGCCGTAGTTGTGCCAGACGCTGCCGTCCTTGACGAGGTAGGTGCTCGGCTCGGTGTCGCTGACCAGACGGTCGCCGTTGATCGTAAACGGCATCCAGCCCTTGTGTTCCTCGAGGGTCTTGCCGTCGCGCCAGTCGTAATACACGGCGTATTTATCGCCCTTTTTCACCAGGCAGTACTGGTAGCTGTTGGGGCGGTGATATTCCGACGGGCGCGAACGCAGGTAGCAGCCCATAAGCAGGGGATCGGGCGCCTTGAGCACCCTGGCATAGACGGTCGGTTCGCCGGCAAGCTCCATTTTGGAGGCCGCGCCGCCGCATCCGGCGAGCAACAGGACCATGGCCGCAACCAGAACGACACGCTGCATAAAAAGGCTCCTCGGGCAAAAAAGGGTTGGCGGGGCGTCGGCCGGAGTCCGACCGCGCCCCGGGGTTGCGGCCACTGTGCCGGAAAACGGCGTCAGCGCCTAGGTCCGGGACCGGGACGCGGGCCTGGGCCCGGACGCCCGATCGGACCGGGGACGATCCCAGGCCCGGGACCGCGCCAGGGGCCGACGGCCGGGCCGGGGCCGCGCCAGGGACCGGGAGCGGGCCAGGGGAAGCCGATCACGACGTCGGGACCGGTATAGACGGGGTAGCCCGGATAGTACGGATACGGATAGCCGGGGTAATAGGGGTAGCCAGGGTAGCCCGGATAGACCGTCACCGGCCAGCCCGGGCCGGGCCACGGGCCGGGGCCGGGACCGGGGCGCACAACGGGCCCCGGCCCGACAATGGGACCGGGACGCACGACGGGCCCGGGACGCACGACAGGGCCGGGAACGCCGATGGGGCCGGGCCGTATCGCCGGGCCGGGGCCTCCGGGCCTGGGCTGGGCCGCCGCCATGTTCGCCGCCATCGGCAAGGACAGGACCAGGGCCAAAATCGACCAAGCGATACGCCGTTTCATGGTCGCCTCCTTGTCAGGACACACACTCTCACACGATACCCATTCGGGCGACGATGACAAGAGGGGCGATCGCCTTTATCGTATCGGCAAAAGGAGCGACGATGACGGACGGAAAAGGCGCGGAGCGCGGCCGGGGAAGCGCGGCGCTGCTGGCCGAGGGCAACCCGGCGGCGCGGGAGGTCCTCGCGACCCTGCTCGCCTCCCGCTTCGAGACCGTGCACACGGCGGCAAACCTCGAGGAAGCCCTGGAGGCGCGGGCCGGCACGCCGCTCGACATGGCGCTCGTGGCCGCGAACCTGCCCGGCGGGGCGGCTTCCCTGGCCATGGCCCTGCGCCGGGACGACGCGCCCGTGCCGGTTTTTCTCACCGGCGCGCCCGAGGACATCCTGGCCGTTTTGACCACCGTGTCCCTGCCGGGGGCGCGCGTGGCGGTGCGGCCCTTCGATCCCGCATCCCTCGGCGCGGCCTTCGACGAAGTCCTGGAGGAAATCGCCGCCAAACGCCTGGCCGAGGAAGCCTGGGACCTGACCCGCCATCTGCTCGACGACGCGCCCCAGCCCATGGCCATAGTCCACGCGGCCAGGGTGGTCTTTTGCAACCGGGCCCTGCTGCGCTTCATGGGGCTCACCTCCTTTCACGAATTCACGGCCAGGGGCCTTTCGCTGGAACGGTTTCTGGCCGACGCCCCGCCGCAGGGGGGACTTGCCGCCTGGATGCGCCGGCTGGAGGAAGACCCCATCGACCGGGAACACCGGCTGCGCCTGACCCATCCCGACCGGCCCGGCCAGCCGGCCCATGTGTTCCAGGCCGCGGTCACGCCGCTTCCGGGCCGCGACCGCCGGCTTTTGACCCTCGCCGACGTGACGGAGCTGGAGCTGGAGCGGCGGGAGCTGCTGGACCTGGCCAACCTCGATCCGCTCACCAGGGCGCTCAACCGCCGCAAGCTGGCCGACGTGCTCACCGACGAGGCGGCCCGGGCCGATCGCTACGGCGCGCCGCTGTCGGTGGTGCTGCTGGACATCGACCACTTCAAGGCCATAAACGACACCCATGGCCATGAAGCGGGCGACGCGGTGCTCGTGGAGCTGGCCGGCCGGTTGCGGGCCACGCTGCGCCAGGTGGACCGGCTGGCGCGGTTCGGCGGCGAGGAGTTCGTGGTGGTGGCCCCGGGAGTGGGGCTCGAAGCGACGGCGGAGCTGGCCGAACGGCTGCGGCAGGCCGTCGCGGACAAGGATTTCGCCGCCACGGGCCGGGTCACGGCCAGTTTCGGCGTGGCCGAGCGCGTCCCCGGCGAGGACCCCGAACGCGCCCTGGGCCGGGCCGACAAGGCGCTCTACCGGGCCAAGAATTCCGGACGCAACAGGGTGGAGCGCGACGCGACGCCCCTAACACAGAAGTAACGGGAACCATGGACGCCACGGACAAACGCATTCTCGACATCATCCAGACCGGCTTCCCCATCGCCTCCCGGCCCTACGCCGCCATAGGCGAGGCGGTCGGGCTGACCGAGGCCGAAACCCTGGCCCGGGTGCGGGCGCTTAAGGGCAAAGGCATCATCCGCCGTATCGGGGCCAACTTCCAGTCGGCCAAGATCGGCTTTTGCTCGACCCTGTGCGCCGCCTCGGCCCCGCCGGAAAAGCTCGACGCCTTCATTGCCGCCGTCAACGCCCATCCCGGCGTCACCCACAACTACCTGCGCCAGCACGCGCTCAATGTCTGGTTCACCATGATCGGCCCCTCGCGCGAGCATATCGCCGAGGCCCTGGCCGCCATCACCGCCGAAACGGGCATCCCCATCCTGAACCTCCCGGCCGACCGGCTCTTCAAAATCCGGGTGGATTTCGCCATGAGCGAGGGCGCGGGTCCCGAAACCCCGGCCTGACCTGGACACGGCGGCAGAAGGACTTAAAGGATAATGGCCCGTTAGATTTCCCCTTGGAGGTTGCCATGCCCGATGCCATCCACGCCGTGTGTCCCAAGTGCCTCGCCGTCAACCGCGTCCTGACCGGCCGTTTGGACAGCGGGCCGGTGTGCGGCAAATGCCGCGCCCCCATCCTCGAACCGCACCCCGTCACCCTGACCGGCGCCACCTTCGATACGTTCCTGTCCAAAAGCGACCTGCCCGTGCTGGTCGACTTCTGGGCGCCCTGGTGCGCACCCTGCCGGGCCATGGCCCCGGCCTTCGACCAGGCGGCGGCCATGCTCCACCCCCGGGTGATCCTGGCCAAATGCGACACCCAGGAGGAACTGGCCATCGCCGACCGCATGCGCATCCAGGGCGTGCCCACCATGGCCCTGTTCGTCGGCGGCCAGGAAAAAGCCCGCACCTCCGGCGCGCGCGGCGCGGCCGACATCGTGGCCTGGGTACGGCAGAATTTGTAGTAGTGGTAAAGGGATGTGAGATGCCGGGGGGAAACCTTTCTTGCAGAAAGGTTCTCCCCCCGGACCCCCTTTCCAAAGACTTTTAATGATTACAATATATTGTCGTCATACCTGCTGTAACCGTTAGAAGTTTTTGGGAGGGGAGAGCGCGAGAGGGGAACCCTTTTTTCAAAAAGGGTTCCCCTCTCGCACCTTCTTCCCTTCCTCAAAGGAGACTACCATGGCTTCTCTGGAAATCGACAGGGAGCGGTGCGCACGGGATGGGCTATGCGCCCTGGAGTGTCCGCTCTCGCTCATTGACATCGACGAGGCGGGCTATCCCGTGGCCACGGCGCATCTGGAGGCGTCCTGCATCGGTTGCGGGCATTGCGTGGCCGTGTGCGCCAAGGGCTGCCTGCGCATCGACGGGATCGACCCGGACGAACTGCCCGACGCGCCAAGGACGCCGGACGTGTTGCCGGAAGCGCTTTGCGCCTGGATGACCGGGCGGCGCTCGGTACGCAACTTCAGCGACCGGCGCGTACCGCGCGGACTGATCGAAACCTGCCTGGAAACGGCGCGCTACGCGCCTTCGGCCCTCAATTTCCAGCCGGTCGAGTGGCTCGTCATAACCGATGCGGCCGCCATCCGCACCCTGGCCGGGCTGTGCGCCGACTTTTTCCGCGCCGCGGGAAGCAGCCAGCGCTTCATCGAGCCCTTCGACGCCGGCCGGGAAACCATTCTGCGGGGCGCCCCCTGTCTGGTGGTGGTCCACGCCGACGCGGCCGCGCCCATCCCGCCGGCCACGGACTGCGTCATCGCCCTGACCCATTTCGAGCTGGCCGCCCATGCCCTGGGACTTGGCGCCTGCTGGGCCGGACTCGTGCGCCGGGCCGTGGCTTCCCACGCGCCGGCCCGGGAGTTCCTCGGCCTGCCGCAGGGCCACGAGATGTACGGGGGACTCATGGTCGGCTTTCCGCGCTTCGCCCTCAAACGACTGCCGCCGCGAAAGCCCCTGTCCATTGTCTGGCGTTAGGGCGCGGGGGTGTTTTCCGAAAAAGCCGCCGCGTCCAGGGTGATGGTCCGCGTCCATTCGGGCGTGCCGGGATCGGCCAGGCGCAGATACAGCCTGCCCGGACCGGACGGCGGCATGGCCACGGCAAAGGTGGCCACGGTGCGCACGGCCTTTGGCCTGCCGCCCGTGCGCCAGATCCCGTCCTCCGGCCCGTCGGCCGTGTCCCGGGACAGGGCGAGGAGGGCGGCGAGATTCGCGGGCCGAGGCAGATCGCCCAGAAGCCCGGCGATGCGCGCCGCCCGGGTCCGGCTCGACGCGCCGATGCGGACATTGGCGTCGGCAAGGGCCGGCTCCAGATAATGGTTGGTCTGCCACAGCACGCCGTCGGCGGTGCGGGAAACGGCGTAGCGGCCGCCAGGGGCCACTTCCACCCGGGCCAGCCCGTGCCGGTCGGACAAAAGAAGCATGCACGGCTTGCCCCGGCCGAAAAGATCGGCCCGGGCCACAGCCGCGGCGACGCTGCCGCAGTCCGTCAACAACCGGCGCAACAAGCCGCTCATGGGGCTCTTGCCCCGCCGGGCCTCGCGGGGAACGCTGCCCGCCGTGGCCGAAACCACGGTGAGTCCGGCCTCGTTGACCCCGGCCTTGAGCCCGGAAGCGCCGCCGCCTTCGGCAAAAAGCCCCAGATAGCGATGCCCCTCCCCGGGCGTGACCAGCACGAGCCGCTGGGCCTGCACCGGCCGCCAGTCGCGGTTTTTGACCAGCAGCGTGCCGCCGCCGGCCACGTCGGACCCGGCAAGGCCAAAGAGAGTGCAGGCCCTCCCCGGGCCGGCCGCCAGAAGGACCAGCAGCAGCACAGGCAGGGCGTACGCCGCCCGGGCTATTGCAGCTTTTGTCCGTCCTGACAGCACGAGCCTTCGCCCTTGATTGGCGCCCCGCCATCGCAGCCCGAACAGCCGCAGCCGCAACCGCCGCTCTTCTTAAAGAAAAATCGCCGGATCACATATCCGGCCGCCACGGCGATGATCAAAAAGACAATAAGTTTGTCCATGAAGGCCTCTCTTTGAAAATGAAATTCAACTTCGAATTAAAGAATAAGCCCTTTCCAAATTCGCGCAACATGTTTTATCGTCTTAAAAAACAACACCCTCGAACCCGCGCTGCCACCGTTCCCAACGGCACGCGCCAAGGACGCGCCCCATGGACAAACACCTGCTTGTGGCCGTCAGCGACGAATTTCATACCTCGCAAAGCCTGCGCTTCGTACACAATTTTTTCACCAACCGCGAAGAGCTCAAGCTGACGCTGTTCTACGTCGTCCCGCGCCGCCCGGACTGGCGGCTCGACCCCATCAACCTCGAGGCCAATCCCGAGGCCATCATCCATATCGAGGAAGACAAGCAGGTCCACGGCGTGCCGGCCATGGAAAAGGCCAAGGAATGGCTCCACTCCATGGGGTTCTCGAAGGACCAGGTGTTCGTCAAATTTTCCCACGGAAAACTCGGCACGGTCAAAGAGATCGTCAAGGAATCCGAGGAAGGGCTCTACGACGCGGCCGTGCTCGGCCGGCGGGGGCTGTCATGGTTCGAGGAAATGGTCAGCGACAGCGTGTCGCACCGCATCCTCTGGGAAGAACTCACGTTCCCCATCTGGATCTGCCGCAATCCGCAAAAGGACCGCCGAAACGTGCTGCTGTGCGTGGACGGCTCCGAGGAATCCATGCGCGTGGCCGACCATGCCGGCTTCATGCTCAAAAACGAACCCGGCCACGACATCACGCTGCTGCACGTGTGCTCCGACGACCGCTGCGTCAACGCGGAGGAAATCTTCGGCCGGGCCCTGGCCGAGGTCAAAGCCAACGACATCGCCGACGACCGGATCAGCATCAAAGTCCTGACCTCGTCCAACCCGGCGCGCACCATCCTGCACGAAGCCGATTCCAATAAATACGCCGCCGTGGCCATCGGCCGCACCAGCCATAAGCCCTCGACCCTCAAACACATCTTCGCCACGACCAGCCTCAAGATCCTGCGCGGCATCGAAGGCGCGTCCTTGTGGCTGTGTAAGTAGGAAGAGGGGAGAGGAACCGGGGGAGGGGACCTTTTTTTGCAAAAAAAGGTCCCCTCCCCCGGACCCCCACCCTCCAAAAAAACTCTTAAAAGTTAAGCACCTTCCCACCACTTTGCTTTTTCATGCGGCGCTTCGCCGCCGGGCCGATTGCGGCGACAAGTATTCGAACTCCCGCCACCCCGCAAAAGCCCCACCCGGCAAAGCGTGAAGGGGGGTCCGGGGGGCATCAAGCCCCCCGGCGGGTCCAGGGCAGCGCCCTGGCGGGGTGCGGGGCGGAGCCCCGCCTCCCGGCCGCCGCCTAGATCGGCCGGACCGCGACCTCGAGCCCGCCGGCGTAGCCTTCCAGGTCGGCGGGGATGACGATGAGGCCGTCGGCGAGAAGCAGGGTCTTGAGCAGCCCGGATTTGCCGAGCACGGGGTGGGCCAGGGGCAGTTCGCCGGGGCGCGGTTCCAGGCGCACCCGGACGTGGTCTTCGCGGCCTTGTTTGGAGGCGATGTTGCGCGAGAGGATGGCCGGAAAGGTTCGCACCGGCCGGTCGAAGGCGGCGACGTCGCCGGCCAGGTGGGCCAGAAGCGGCGCGCCGAAGACGGCCATGACGACCTGGGCCGAGGTGACCTGGCCGGGCAGTCCGATGACGGGGCGGCCGGCGCGGCTGGCCAGGATGGTCGGCTTGCCCGGGCTTATGGCCACGCCGTGGGCCAGGATGTCCGCGCCGAGGCCGCGCAGGGCGTCGAGGGTGAAATCGCGCGCGCCGACGGAGCTGCCACCGGAGAGCAGGGTCAGGTCGTGGGAGGCGGTGGCGTCGGCCAGGGCGGCGGTGATGCCGGGCAGGTCGTCGGGCACCAGGGGAAAGGCGTGGGGTTCGGCTCCGGCGGCCTCGACCATAGCCGAAAGGGTATGGGTGTTGACGTCGCGGATCTGGCCCGGCCGGGGCGTGGCCGAAGCCGGCACCAGTTCGTCGCCGGTGGAGAGCACGGCCACGGAGGGACGCCGGCCCACGGCCACCACGGTCTGGCCCAGGGCGGCCAGCATGCCGATTTCCTGGGGCCGCAGCCGCGTGCCGGCGGCCAGGATGCGCTGCCCCAGGGCCGCGTCCTCGCCGGCGAAGAGCATGTTTTCCCCGGGCGGCACGGGCCGGCGGATTTCGATGGCCCCGGCCCCGAGGTCCTCGGTGTATTCCACCATGACCACGGCGTCGGCTCCCTGGGGCAGAAACGCGCCGGTGACGATGCGGGCGCAGCGGCCGGGCGGCAGCGGCTGGTCGGGGATGATGCCGATGGGGATGTCCATGGCCAGGTCGAGGTAGGCGGGGCTGTTCTCCGTGGCCCCGAACACCTCGGCCGCGCGCACGGCGTAGCCGTCCATGGCGGCGCGTCCGGCGGCGGGGAGATCCTCGCCGGCAAGGACGTCCCCGGCCAGGAACCGTCCCCGGGCCGCGTCGAGGGGCACGTTTTCGGCGGGCAGGGGGGGAAAGGTCCGCAGCAGCTTTGTAAATTCGGCCGTGGACACGGCCCGGAAAAATCCCTCGCGCATGGGGCTTGGATCCTTTTAACCCGTCTTCCAGAGCAGGCTTTTGCCCACGCTCGCCGCGCCGAAAAGGCCGGTGTTGGCGTTGCGCACCAGGCGCACCCCGATGCGGCGCAAAAGGCCGCCAAAGGGAGGGGAGTCGTAGAACTCCCGGGCAAAGGCCGGATGGCTGACGAGCAGGGGGTTTTTGGCGGCCACGCCGCCGGAAATGTAGATCCCTCCGGCGGCCACCACCGTCAGGGCGTAATCGCGGACGGCCCGGCCGTAGAAGCGGGCGAAAAGCTCGGTGGTGCGGCTTTCCGGGGTCAGGCTCGCGCCCACCTCGGCCGGGGTCAGGCGCTCCCCGGTGAGGAACTCGTGCAGGGCGGTCAGGCCCGAGCCGGACAGCACGGAATCGCCGCGCACGTAGTTCTCCCCGGTCCGCCGGCACACAAAGGCGGCAAAGGCCTGTTCCGCCTCGCCGAAAAAGGGCACCGAGGCGTGGCCGGCTTCCGAGGCCAGGGCCAGCCGGCTTCCGTCATCCATGGGCACGAGCACGGCGTGGCCGAATCCCGTGCCGGCCCCGATGACGGCCTGCACCCGGGAAGCGTCCATCGTCCCGGGCAGCACCGCCTCGGCCTCGTCGACCAGAAGGGCGCAGCCGTGGGCCTGGGCCAGAAAATCGTTGATGCACACGGCGCTGGAAAGCCCGTACGCGCTTTCCAGGCTGTCCAGATCGAGGTCCCAGTCGATGTTGGCGAAGCTGATGCGCCGCCCGACCACCGCGCCTGGAATAGCGAACACGGCCGCGTCGGCGGCCCGGGGCGCGAGGTCGAATCCCGCCTGGGGCAGGCTTTCGAGCAGTTCGAGAAAGGAGGAGGCGGCGTTGGTCGAGGCCCAGACCGACGCCCCGAGCGCGAGTTCGCCGGAGGCCGAAAGCGTGAAATGCCCAAACCGGCTATGCGTTCCGCCGATGTCCGCGGCCAGGATGTGTTTGGGGAACGCCGCGCCCTGCGTCGTCATGGCTCCTCCTTGAAAGAAGGGGGTTTTTCCGGCACGGTGCCGTCGCGCCGTCGGTAGTTTGCCGGGGCGCGCCCGGAAACGCAAGCATGCCCCAGACTCCCGCTTCCATCGCCCTGGCCGCCGCCGCATTGGGACTCTCGGCCGGCCTTTCGCCCGGACCGCTGCTCTCCCTGGTCCTGTCCCAGACCCTGGCCCACGGCCCGGCCGAAGGCATCAAGGTGGGGCTGGCCCCGCTTATAACCGACGCCCCGATCATCATCGCCGCCTGGCTGGCGATTTCCGCCGCCCACGGCGCGCCCACGGTGCTCGGCCTGCTGTCCGTGGCCGGAGCCTGCCTGCTGGTGCGCTACGGCATCGAATGCCTGCACGCCCCGCCCCCGGACGCCGGGAAGCCGGGAGCGGCCCCGAGGTCGCTTTGGCGCGGGGTGGCCGCCAATTTCACCAATCCCCACCCCTATCTTTTCTGGACCACGGTGGGAGTGCCCATGCTCATCGACGCGGCGGGCTCGGGCACGGCCGCCGTGGTTACGTTCTTAGGCGTTTTCTACGCGGCCATCGTCGGGGCCAAGATCATGGCCGCCGTGCTGGCCGGACGCTTCCGCCGGTTTCTGGGGAGCCGCGCCTACCGGCTGCTTATGGCCGTCCTTGGGCTGTCGCTTTTCTACTTCGCCTTCGTCTTCGCCCGGGACGGGCTTTCCCTGCTCGGCAAGCCCTGATCCGCCATTGTCCTTTGCCGCGTTCCTCCGTATTGTGCTAAATGTCCGTGCACAGCGCGATCAAACCGCCAGGAAGGTGATGCCATGGCCGCCCCGTTTCGCTTAGGGCTCATCCAGATGGCCCCGGAAAAAACCGTGGCCGATTCCCTCGAAAAGGCCGCCGCCCGCGTGGCCGAGGCGGGCAGGGCCGGCGCCAATGTGGTCTGCCTGCCGGAACTCTTCGCCACGCCCTATTTCTGCCGCAACCAGGACCACGCCGCCTTCGACCTGGCCGAGCCCATCCCCGGCCCCACCACCCGGGCCATGGCCGACGCCGCCAAAAAGGCCGGCGTGGTGGTCGTGGCGCCGCTGTTCGAACGCCGGGGACCGGGCTGCCACCAGAACTCCCTGGCCGTGCTCGGTCCGGAGGGCGAGCATATCGGCGTCTACCGCAAGATGCACATCCCCCACGACCCGGGTTTCGAGGAAAAATTCTACTTCGCGCCCGGCGACCTGGGCTTCAAGGCCTTCGACACCCCGTTCGGCCGGGTGGGCACGCTCATCTGCTGGGACCAGTGGTTTCCCGAGGCCGCCCGGGCCACGGCGCTTAGGGGCGCGCTGGTCCTTTGCTACCCCACGGCCATCGGCTGGCACCCTTCGGAGAAGGCCGAATACGGCGAAGGCCAGCGCGACGCCTGGATCACCGTGCAGCGCGGCCACGCCATCGCCAACGGCATCTACGTCGCGGCCGTAAACCGCGTCGGCATCGAAGGCGGCGGGGCGGGCTACGGCGAGACCCTGGAATTTTGGGGCTCGTCCTTCGTGGCCGACCCGTCCGGCCGGATCGTGGCCCAGGCCGGCGTGGCCGAGGAAGAAATCATCACCGCCGTCATCGACCCCCAGGTCGTCGAAACCCAGCGCCGCCACTGGCCTTTTCTGCGCGACCGCCGCATCGACGCCTACGGCGATTTGTGCCGGTTGTACGGGGAGTAAGCCAAGGAGAACTCCATGAAACGCAATATTTACCTCCGTACCATTCCCATCGAGGAGGCCCTGGCCCGGGTCAAGGCCGTTCTCGACCGCAAGGCGCTCCTCGGCGTCGAGCGCATCGGCGCCGACCGGGCGGCCGGGCGCATCACGGCCGAGCCGGTCATCGCCCGCTATTCCTCGCCGACCTTCCACAGTGCCGCCATGGACGGCATCGCCGTGCGCGCCGCCGACACCTTCATGGCCCGGGAAGGCTCGCCCGTGCGCCTGACGCCGGAAAAGGGCTTCGTCTTCGTCAATACCGGCCATCCGCTGCCGAGCGCCTTCGACGCCGTGGTCATGATCGAAAACGTGGTCATGGACGGCGAGGCCGCCACCATCGAGGCCCCGGTCGCGCCGTTCGCCCATGTGCGCCGCATCGGCGAGGACATCGTGGCCACGGAGATGGTGCTGCCCCGGCACCGGCGCATCTCGCCCTACGACGTGGGCGCGCTCCTGTCCTGCGGGGCGTTCGAGATTTCGGTCTACGAGCGCGTGCGCATGCGCGTGATCCCCACCGGCGACGAGGTCATGGACTTCACGGCCCGGCCCACGCCCGGCCCCGGGCAGGTGGTGGAGAGCAACTCCATGCTGCTTGCCGCCCTGGCCGACGAATGGGGCATGAACTGCCTGCGCGTGCCCCCGGTGCCGGACGATCCCGAGGCCCTGGCCAGGGCCCTGGAGGAGGGGCTCGATTCCGACGCCCACATCGTGGTCATGGTGGCCGGCTCCTCGGCCGGCAGCAAGGATTTCACCAAGTCGACCATCGCCAAATTCGGCGAGGTGCTGGTCCACGGCGTGGCCGCCATGCCGGGCAAGCCGTCGCTTCTGGGCGTGGCCCGGGGCAAGCTCATCGTCGGCGCGCCGGGCTATCCGGTCAGTTCCGTGGTCTGCTTCGAGCGCCTGCTCTATCCCCTGGCCTGCTGGCTGACCCGGTCCGAGCCCAGGACCCGGCAGACCATCGCCGCGACGCTGGCCCGCAGCGTGCCTTCGCGCATCGGCATGACCGATTTCCTGCGCCTGTCCGTGGGGCAGGTGGGATCGAGCTACGTTGCCCTGCCCCTTTCGCGCGGCGCGGGGAGCATTTCCTCCATGACCAAGGCCCAGGCCGTGACCCAGCTGCCGCCCGAGGCCGAAGGGCTGGAATCCGGGACCGTGGTCGCGGCCGAGCTGCTGGTGGACGCCGGCGAACTGGCCCGCACCCTGGTCTGCGTGGGCAGCCACGACAACACCCTTGACATCCTGGCCGACATGCTCATGCGCCGCGATCCGTCCATGCGGCTGGTCTCCAGCCACGTGGGCAGCATGGGCGGGCTTATCGCGCTCAAAAACGGCTCGGCCATGCTGGCCGGCTCCCACCTGTTCGATCCGGACACCCGGGACTTCAACTTCCCGTTTCTGGCCAAGTACCTGCCCGGCCTGGACGTGCTCGTGGTCAACCTGGCCATCCGGGAGCAGGGGCTCATCGTCGCCCCGGGCAACCCCAAGGGCATCGTCGGCGTGGCCGATCTGGCCCGCGACGGCGTGCGCTACATCAACCGCCAGCGCGGGGCCGGCACGCGCATTCTCTTCGACCACCACCTGGCCCTGGCCGGACTGGCTCCCGACCGCATCCTCGGCTACGAGCGCGAGGAACACACCCACATGGCCGTGGCCGTCAACGTGAAGACCGGCGCGGCGGACTGCGGCCTGGGCGTGTACGCGGCGGCCAAGGCGCTGGGGCTCGATTTCGTGCCCCTGGCCCGGGAACGCTACGACCTTGTCATTCCCGAGGCCCTGCGCGACGACCCCAAGATCGAAGCCGTCATCTCCGTCATCGCCGGCGAGGCCTTCAAGGAACAGGTGCGGGCGCTCGGCGGCTACGGCACGGACTGGTCCGGCCGGGTCATGCACCCGGGCATGGGCCTGCCGGGAGAGGAGTAAGAGGCGAAAGAACCGGGGGAGGGAACCCCTTTTTGCAAAAAGGGGTTCCCTCCCCCGGGCCCCCACCCTCCCGAAAAACTCTCAAGGATGAACTTGGAATACGGCAGTCAATGACGAGGGATGCATGGACTGGAAACTGCTTTTCACGACCTTTGCCACCATTTTCGTGGCCGAACTCGGGGACAAGACGCAGCTGGCCTGCGTGCTGACCGCGGCCGATTCCCGCAGGCCCTGGATCGTCTTCGCCGGCTCTTCGCTGGCCCTGGTGGCCACCAGCTTCCTCGGGGTCATCTTCGCGGAATTCATCTGCAACTTCGTCTCGCCGGAGATCATCAAGAAAGTCGCCGCCGTGGCCTTCGTGGTCATGGGCGCGCTGATCTATTTCGATAAACTGTAAGGGGAAAGCGGCATGGCACAGGAAACGGTCGTCTGCGACCTGCGCGAGAAGTGCTGAGGGCTGGGACTGGAGATAGGTTGGTATCTCCGCCTCTCCCGGGCCGACGTGCTGGAATTTCTGGTCGCGACAAGCGCCCGCCCCGTTCTTGAGGACCAGCTGGCCACCGTGTCCGGCTGGCGTCTCGACGTTGCGGAAGCCGACGGCTTTCTGCGCGCGGTCTATACGCGCCACCCGCCCCGGTTCGCGGCCGGATAGGCCGGCAGGCTCCGCCGCCTGGACATTTTCCCGGAAATGATGTGTAGATTTCCGATGGGAAAAGTCCGGCACGGCCCCTGGCAATGGTTCCTGAACCGTTCCATTGCCACAATCCTGACCGGCATTGTCCTGCTCGCCGCGCTGCCGGCCATGGGCGTCATCGTGGCCTCGAGCTTCGAGGCGCGCCATCAGGCCGAACTCCGGGCCTGGGACGACATCCGCAACCTGACCCGCAGTCTGATCGCCCTCCAGCGGGGCGTGCTGCGCCAGGCCCGGGGCGTGCTCGTGGCCCTCGACCATACCGAGGAGGTCCGAGGCCGGCGACTCGCCGCCTGCAACCGGCTTTTTACCAACCTGCTGCGCGACCATCCCGAACTCTCCAACGTCTTTCTCACCGACGCGTCCGGCACGGTCGTCGCCTCAGGCCTGCCCGCCTTTCTCGGCGTGAACCTCGCCGACCGGAAGTATTTCCAGGAAGCCATGACCACCCGTGGGCTGGGCGTCAGCAAGTTCATTTACGGCCGGGCCACGAAAAAGCCGATCCTGGTCTTCGCCCTGCCGCGCATGGACGCCGACGGGCGGCTTCTGGGCGTCATCGGCATGTCCTACTATCTCGAAGGCTACGACAAGTTCTTAAAGCGCATCGAGCTGCCGGAAAACTCCCGGATCACCTTACTCGACCCGGACGGACTGCGCATGGTGGCCTATCCCCCGACAGAGCTCTTTCCCATGGGCGGGCGGCTCGTTCCCCGGCTCTGGGCGCAACTCGCCGCGGAAACCGCCGACGAGGGGACCTTCATCGCGCCGCGCTACACCGGCGGAGACGGCCTGTTCAGCTTCACCCGGCTGCGGCTCGCACCCGGCGAGCCGCCGTACATGACCATCCTCGTTTCCGCGGCCTGCTACGACGTGTTCGCCGACGCCGACAAGCAGCTGCGCCGCGGCCTGCTCTCGGCCCTTATCGCCACCCTGCTCGCCCTCGTCATCGCCCGGGTGGCCGGCCGGGCGGCCCTTGGCCGGGGCATCGCCAGCCTGGTCGACGCGGCCGAACGCCTGGCCGGCGGGGATCTGCTCGCCCGGGACAAGGCGGCGGAAACCGGCAGCCTCGAGGTCCGCCGCCTCGGCGCGAGCTTCAACGCCATGGCCGAGACCATCGAACTCCGCGAACGCGAACTGATGGAGACGGCGGCGGCGCTCGGGCGCATGCGCGCCATGCTTTCCAACATTCTCGAGTCCATGCCCTCGGCCATCATCGGCATCGACCCCGCCGGCCGTGTCACCCACATCAACGGCAACGCCCGGGAGCTTTTCGGCCTGGACGCCGAGGACGCCCTGGGACGCGAGGTGGGCGCATCCCTGCCGCAGCTCTCCGGCTACATGCCCAACGTGGAAACGGCCCTGCGCGAACGCCGCTCCCAGGTCGTGGAAAAGCAGCTCCTGCCGCAGCACGGCGCCCCCCACCTCATGAACATGCTGTTTTACCCCCTTGTGGCCAACGGCGCCGAGGGCGTGGTCATCCGCCTCGACGACGTCACCGAGAGCGAGCGCATCCGCGAAGCCGTGGAAAAGGCCCTGGTGGACAAGAGCATCCTGCTCAAGGAGATCCACCACCGGGTGAAAAACAATCTCCAGATCATCCTGAGCTTCATCAGCCTGCAAGCCGACGAGGCGGCCGACCCGGCCGAGCGCGAACGCCTCCTTCTTCTGGGCGCGCGCATCCGGTCCATGGCCCTGGTCCACCAGCAACTCTACAACCGCGGCGACGCGGCCACGGTCGACATGGGCGAATACGTCCGAAGCCTGGCCCAGGGCGTGCTGTCCGTGTTCAAGGAGCATACGGCCGGGGTGCGCCTTGTCTGCGACGCGCGGCCCTTTCCCTTGTCCCTCAACGCCGCCGTGCCCTGCGGGCTGCTTTTGACCGAGCTTATCACCAACGCCTGCAAGCACGCCTTTTTCCCCGGGGAAAGCGGCGAGCTCCGCGTGGGCTGCCGCCTGGAAAACGGCCAGGCCCGCTTCTGGGTGGAGGATACGGGGAGGGGCGTGCCGGAGGGATTCGACCACACCGCGCTGGCGACCATGGGCATGACCCTGGTCAGGGAGCTGGCCCGCCAGCTGGAGGGCGAAGTGCGCATCGCCCAAAGCCCGGAAGGCGGGGCGCGCTTCGAGATCGCGTTCCCGGCCTGAAGCCGACGCCCGCAACATGCCTCGGGCATCGCCTGGAGATCCCTTTTGAACTTTTTTGACGGGGGTCCGGTGGAAACTTTTTACAAAAAGTTTCCACCGGCCGGCCCCTTAGCGCGTGCGGGCCTGGTAGCGGTTGATGTGCTTTTCCAGCCAGCGCGACAGTTCCGTCAGGCAAAAGCAGATCACGAAGTAGAGCAGGGCGATGGTGATGAAGATTTCCGTCGGCGCGGTCAGGGTGCGGTTGTTGACCTGGGTGGCCGCCTTGGTCAGCTCGTTGACGCCGATGATAAAGGCCAGGGACGTGTCCTTGGTCAGCGACACGAACTGGTTCACGAACGACGGGATCATGTTGAAAAGCGCCTGGGGCAGGATGACGTGGGTCATGGCCTGGAAATGGGACAGCCCCGTGCCGCGCGCCGCCTCCATCTGGCCCTTGGGCAGGGCCTGCACCCCGGCCCGCACGATCTCCGCGATGTAGGCGCTGGTGAAAACGATCAGCGCGATCAGCGCGCTTTGGGCCTCGGGCAGGGTATGGCCGAACAGCACCGGGGCCAGGAAATAAAACCAGAAGACGACCATCAGCAGCGGAATGCCCCGGATGATCTCGATGTAGATCAAGGCCGGCCAGCGCAAAAGCGGCTTCTTGGAAATGCGCAACAGCCCGCAGCCGAGCCCCAGCCAGAAGGCGCCGAAAATGCCGCCCACGGCCAGAAGCACGGTCATGGCCAGGCCGCCGAGCGGCCCCCGGGGATAGCCGCCGATAAGGAAATAGTCGAAGTTGTTGTAGATGACGTTCCAATGCATGCCCCGGCCCTCCCCTTAGTGCGAGCGCACGCGCAACACGCGCCGGCTGTAAAGGGTGACGCCCGCCGAAACGACAAGCGAAATGCACAGGTACATGCAGGTGGTCACGGTGAAGGCCTCGAACCCGTGGAAGGTGTGGGCCTCGATCTGCCGGGCCATGTAGGTCAGGTCCATGACGCCGATGGTCATGACCAGGGACGAGTTCTTGATGAGGTTCAGGAACTGGGAAATCAGCGGCGGAATGATGACCCGGAAGGCCTGGGGCAAAATGACGTAGACCATGGCCTGGGTAAACGACAGGCCGCAGGCCCGGGACGCCTCGAGCTGGTTTTTGGGGATGGAGAAGACGCCGGAACGGATCTCCTCGGCGATAAAGGCGCTGGTGTAGACGGTCAGGGCGATGACGCCGCAGGCGAATTCGAAGTCCTGCTTGTAGAGCCAGTCGTTCACGAACTGCGGCAGCACGTTGTACGAGCCGAAATACCAGAAAAATATCTGTACCAGGAGCGGGGTGTTGCGGAAAAATTCGGTGTAGGTGGCGCTGGCCCAGACGAGCGGGCGCACCTTGGACAGGCGCATGACGGCGACAAGCGTCCCCAGGACCAGGGACAGCACGATGGAAACGGCGGAAATCTTGAGCGTGGTGACAAGGCCCGTGACCAGCCACTGCCCGTATTCGCCGGTGACGACCTGGGTAAAATCGAAATGGTACGCCAAAGTCCCTCTCCAAAGCGGCGTGCGCCGACGCCGTCATCGACCGGACCCGGCCGCCGGGGAATGCGCCCCAGCCCGCCGGGTCCGGACAAATCGTTCCCTCTTCGCCGCGAAGCCTACGGCCAGAGTTCCATCTTCCAGGTCAGGGGCAGATAGTCCTTTTTGCCCTTGCCGAACCACTTGTCGTAGATCTTCTGGTATTCGCCGGTCTCCCACATGTTCATGAGCGCCAGGTTGACGTAGTCGCGGAAGTCGGAATCGTTTTCGGGCAGTCCGAAGCCGTAAGGTTCGGGAGAGATATAGTCGCCAACGATCTCCCATTTTTCGGGATGGTCGTCGCTGTTCCTGATGCCGACCAGGATGGACTCGTCCGTGGTCATGGCCTGGACCTTGCCCTGCTTGAGGGCCAGGAAGGCCTCGGGGTAGGTCTCGAAGGAAATGACGGTGCAGCCGGGCTGGGCCTTTTTCACGTTCTGCTCGGAGGTGGAGCCCTTGACCGAAGCCACCTTCTTGCCGTTCAGGTCGGCCACGGATTGGACGCCGCCGCCCTTTTTGACCAGCAGCTTCTGGCCGGTCATGAAATAGGTGATGGAGAAGTCGATCTGGTCCTCACGCTCTTTCTTGTGGGTCATGGTGGCGGCCACGATGTCCACGGCGCCCTGGCCGAGCATGGGGATGCGGGTGGAGGAGGTCACGGGCTTGAGTTCCAGCTTCACGCCCAGGCGCTTGGCCAGGGCCTGCATGAGGTCGATTTCGAAGCCCACGATCTGGTTGGTCTTCTCGTCGACGTAGCCGAAGGGGGGCTGGGAATCCTTGACGCCGGCGACGAGCGCGCCCCGGGCTTTGATGTCGTCGAGCTTGCCGGCTGTGGCGGCCGCGGCCGCGAGCAGGGTCAGCAGGCAGGCCAGGGTCGAAATCCAGGCGATCTTGCGCATGAAAGCCTCCTTGTGAAGGTTTTTGAGGTTGCGTGCCGTTTGTCCGCGCCGGTCGCGCTACAAAATCTCTTTGAGGAAAAGCTGCGTGCGTTCGTGCCGGGGATTGGAGAAGAATTCCCCGGGAGGCGCGCCCTCGATGATTTCGCCATGGTCCATGAACACCACCCGGTCGGCCACCTCCCGGGCAAAGCCCATCTCGTGGGTGACGCACAACATGGTCATGCCGTCGCGGGCCAGATCCTTCATGACGTTTAAGACTTCGTTGATCATCTCCGGGTCCAGGGCCGAAGTGGGCTCGTCGAAGAGCATGGCCTTGGGCTTCATGGCCAGGGCCCGGGCGATGGCCACGCGCTGTTGCTGGCCGCCGGAGAGTTCGGCCGGGAATTTCTTGGCCTGGGCGTGGATGCCCACCCGCTCGAGCAGGGCCAGGGCCAGTTCCTCGGCTTCCTTGCGGGGCATCTTTTTCACCTTGGTCGGGGCCAGGGTGATGTTTTTGAGGACGGAGAGGTGGGGGTAGAGGTTGAATTGCTGGAAGACGATGCCGATGTCGCAGCGCAGCCGGTTGACGTCGATGTCGTCGCCGTGGATGTCGTGGCCTTCGAAAAGGATATGCCCCTTCTGGTACTCTTCCAGGCGGTTGACGCAACGGATTAGCGTGGATTTTCCCGACCCGGAAGGGCCGCAGATGACCAGCACCTCCCCGGCCTCGACGCTGTCCGTGATGCCCTTGAGCACATGGAACTCGCCATACCATTTGTTGACGTTGTGGAATTCGATCATGGGCATGGCGCTAAGACTCCTCCTCGGGCGCAAAAGAAACAACGGCCGTCTCGCGGCAGCCGGAAATAGCGGACTTCACGACGGTCCAGAATGCCTTAGAGTGCTTGAGAGTACCCTTTTTGTCAATTGCGCCCCCTTAGAACGAAGGCCTCGCCGAGCCGGAGACGGGCTTGCGCCGGCCGCGACTGTCCCGTAGGCTTCCAGTCGGAGAGACCCATGCGGCTTCGTTGGAAATTTTTCCTCATCCTGCTGGCCTTCAGCCTCATTCCCCTGGTGGTGGTCACGGGGATCACGCGCCGCCATGTGGTGCAGCTCGGCCGGGCCATTGCCGGAGAGGGCCGCACGCTCATCGCCGCCATCGTCAAAAACGAGCTGCGCCAGACGGCCGAGGATTACGCCCTGGTGCTGCGACGTTCCAAAAGCGCCATGGATTTCAGCCTGAGCGTGCTGGCGGCGGCGGCCGAACGGACGCTTGCCGAGCCGCCCGGACGCGCCGCCGCCACCGAGGTCTACCGGGCCACGGACGTGGCCGCGGACAAAAATGCCCCCCCGGACCTCGGCCAGGGCGAAAGCTACGCCAAACGGCTGGCCGGCGGCGGCCAGGAACGCCTGGCCATCAGCAGCGAAAGCCCGGTCGTCTACCGTCCGCCCGGGACCAAGGGGAAAAACGGCGAGGACGCCCGGCTGGCCAGCCTCGGCCCCACCTTCGCCCTGCTGCGCGCCGAACTCGGCGACCTGCTCCTTTTCGCCTCGGTCACCCTGGCCGACGGCAGCCACGTGTCCTTTCCCGGCCATGCCGGCTATCCGGCCGACTATGATCCGCGCGAACGCCCCTGGTTCAAGGCGGCCAAGGCGGCGTTCACCCCCCATGCCCCGACGGGCGGGGCCGTGATCTGGAACGATCCGGCCGTGGACGCCGCCACCGGCCAGGTGACGCTGACCCTGTCCAAGGCCCTGGCCGGCCCGGACGGCCGCTTCGCCGGGGTGGCCAGCCTGGACGTGCCGCTGGCCCAGGTGCTCCAGGAACAGGAAATCGCCTCCCAGTGGTCCGAGGCCATGCGCACCTTCGTGGTGGCTCCGGCCACGGACCCGCGCTCCGGGGCCTCGGCGCTCTACGTCTGGGCCCAGCGCTCCTACGAACAGCACGCCCCGGACTGGAAGTCCGTGATCAATTTCGAGCGGCTGACCTCCAACGACACGGCCGGATTCGAGGCGTTTCTAGCCACCATGGCACGGACGAAATCCGGTGCGGCCGACCTGCCCTACAAGGGCGAGGAGGCCTTCTGGGCCTTCGCCCGGCTGACCACCGGGACCTATTTCCTGTGCATCGTGCCCAAGTCCATGCTGTCCACCCTGGCCGAGCGGGCCGGACAGGACATCCTCGACGCCACGGCCGCCATCGTGCGCCTGTCCGGCGCGGCCATGGTCGTCGTGCTGGCGGCCGTGACCCTGGCCGCCATCGCCATGACCCGTTTGTTCCTGCGGCCTTTGCTCGCCATGCTCGACGGTTGGAAACGGCTGGCGGCCGGCGATTTTTCGGCCCGCCTCGACCTGCGGGTCGGGGACGAGCGCCAGGAGCTCATCGACGCCTTCAACGAGGCCGGGCCGATGATGGCCGACCATCTGCGGCTGCAACGCTCCCTGGATCTGGCCCAGGAGGTGCAGCAAAACCTGCTGCCGGCCGCGCCGCCGGCGGTGCCGGGCCTGGACATCGCCGGCACGGCCATCGCCTGCGACGAAACCGGAGGCGATTACTTCGATTACCGGGCCGTGGCCCGGGGAAAGGAAATCTGCCTGGACACGGCCGTCGGCGACGTGACCGGCCATGGCGTGCCCTCGGCGCTGCTCATGGCCACGGCCCGGGCACTGCTCCTGGCCACCGAAGACAGCGAGACCCCGGCCGAACGCGTGCGCCGGGCCAACCGGCTGCTGTGCCGCGATGTGGGCGACTCGGGACGGTTCATGACGCTCCTGGCCATGGAGATCCGGCCCGAAGCCGGCGAGGCGCGATACGTGCGGGCCGGCCACGACCCGGCCTTGCTCTACGATCCGGAAACGGACGCCTTCGAGGAATGGCCGGGCAAGGGAGTGCCGCTGGGCATTGACCCGGCCTACCCTTACGCGGAATGCGCGATGCCCTTTGCCCGGCCGGGCCTCGTGCTGGCCATCGGCACGGACGGCATATGGGAATCGCGCGGCCCGTCCGGGGAAATGTACGGCAAGGCGCGCTTCCATGCTTCGATCCGGCGCGCCGCCGCGGGCAGCGCCGCCGATATCCTGGCCGCCGTGCTGGCCGACCTGACCGCCTTCCGGGGCGATTGCCGCCAGGAAGACGACGTGACCCTGGTCGTGGTTAAGAAGATTTAAGAAGGAAGAAGATGCGAGAGGGGGACCCTTTTTGGAAAAAGGGTCCCCCTCTCGCGCTCTCCCCTCCTAAAAACTTTTCACGGTTACAGATGCGGTAACGATGATACATTGTAACTGTTAAAGTCTTTGGAAAGGGGGTCCGGGGGGAAACTTTTCTCCAGAAAAGTTTCCCCCCGGTTCTTTATTCTTCCCTTAACTATCCGCGTCGTGCGCTTCGCTTTCCAGCAGCGTCACCTCGATATTCCGGAGTTTCCCGATCTTCTTGGCCGCGGCCAGGTTGGGCACGGCCACGTCGATGGTGCGCCGGAAGCGCTGGTGCATGGTGTCCTCGATAATAAACGTGCCGAGCCCCTTGATGCGCACCTTATCACCATAGTCCCAGCCCGCATGCAACAGGTCGCGGGAGACGGCCACGATGCCCGGCCGGATGCGGGTGCCGATGGCCGTGCCGGACTTGGTGCCGGGGCCGTTGTTTTCACGAGGGGAGGGCGTGTAGACGGTGATGGTGGCCAGAATTTTTTTCCCGGGCCGGGAGCTTTTGGGGAGCATATTTTTATGCGTGGCGGCATGGGCTGTCACAGTCAGAAAAATAGCCGCAATGGCAATAAAAGCAACTCTCATATTGCATGTACCTCCATGCAGTATTCAAGCAATGACACATAGCGGTAATAGGCAGAGTCAAAGCTGTTGGCGGATCGATCCCTGGTGCGGCAGCCATGGATCGACGTGTTGACGACGATGCGAGGAATACTCTCTGAGATGAAGCGCGCCGCGAGGATGATACGGAGGATTCTCGGTCCGTTTTGAAGCGTCGCTACCTAGTGGAGCGGCAGGCGCTTGTCAAGCCGAAACCGGCCGGTTCCGGCGGGAGGTTTGAAAATTTTTATATATTTATTTCAATATATTATAAAATTCATACGGAAAAACTTCTTTCGAGACGACTGAAGGTCCAACCGTGGTCGCGCAACGTAGCCCCTTGTTTTTGCAAGTTGAAAATGGCCCCGGCCGGACAGGCTTGCGCCGGGCGTCCCGCACGGCTACCATGCGCCGCGACCCGGGCGCGCTTATGGCCGCGGCGGGTCAAGGAGTGCACCAATGCCTGTCACCCGCGCCGCGCCAAAGCTCATGGTCGAGGATGTTGCCCGTTCCGTGGCCTTTTACCGGGACGTCCTGGGCTTCGAATTCGTTTGCGGCGTCACCGAGGACACCCGGCAGGTCGTCGACCGACCCCCCGCCTCCGGCCGGCTCGCCCTGGCCGAGGTCAAAAGCGGTCAAGCCCGCCTGATCTTCCAGTCCCGGGCCTCCCTGACCACCGAACTGCCCCGTTTGGGCGAGGCCAAAATCGGCGGCTCGGTGGTGATCGTGCTCACCTGCGACGACCTCGACGCCTTCTACGATCGCGTCAGCGAACGCACGCCCTTCATAAAGGCCCCCCACGTCACGTTTTACGGCGCGCGCGAATGCAGCCTCCAAGACGTCAACGGCTACGTCCTCACCTTTTCCGGCGACGCCGACCAGGACCATTAACCATCCGGAGCCCACGGCATGACCGATTCCGCATCCCTTTTCGAAAAAGCCCAGAAACTCATTCCCGGCGGCGTCAACAGCCCTGTGCGGGCCTGCCGCAGCGTCGGCTGTGATCCGCTTTTCATCGCCTCGGCCTCGGGGTCGAAGATGACCACCGTCGAAGGCCGGGAACTGATCGACTACGTCATGTCCTGGGGCCCGATGCTTCTCGGCCACCGCCACCCCGACGTGACCGCCGCCATCCACGCCGCCGCCGACAAGGGGGCCAGCTACGGCGCGCCCTGCCCGGACGAGGTCGGGCTGGCCCAGGCCGTGGTCGACGCCGTGCCCGGCATCGAGATGGTGCGCATGGTCAACTCCGGCACCGAGGCCACCATGAGCGCCGTGCGCCTCGCCCGGGGCGTTACCGGCCGGTCCAAGATCGTGAAGTTCGAGGGCTGCTACCACGGCCACTCCGACGCCTTCCTGGCCGCCGCCGGCTCGGGGCTCGCCACCTTCTGCATCCCCGGAACCCCCGGCGTTCCGGCCGACACCGTGCGCCACACCCTGCTTGCGCCCTACAACGACCTGGAAGCCGTCAAGGCCCTTTTTGCGGCCAACGACGACATCGCCTGCGTCATCGTCGAGCCCGTGGCCGGCAACATGGGCCTCGTGCCCCCGGCTCCCGGCTTCCTGGAGGGGCTTCGCGAGGTGACGGCCCCAAACGGCGCGCTGCTCATTTTCGACGAGGTCATATGCGGCTTCCGCATCGCCTACGGCGGCGCGCAAAGCGTCTTCGGCATCGACCCGGACCTCACCTGCCTCGGCAAGATCATCGGCGGCGGGCTGCCCGTCGGGGCCTATGGCGGCAAGCGCCACATCATGGAGCGCATCGCCCCCTGCGGCGAGGTCTATCAGGCCGGCACGCTGTCCGGAAATCCGCTGGCCATGGCCGCCGGCCTGGCCACCCTCAAGACGCTCAAAAACGCCGACTACGACGGGCTTGCGCAACGCACCAAGGCCCTGGCCGAAGAACTGGCCGCCATCCTGCGCGACAAGGGCGCGCCGGTATGGCTCAACCAGGCGGGATCGCTTTTCACGCTCTTTTTCCGCGAAGGCCCGGTCACCAACTTCGAAGACGCCAAAAAGGGCGATACGGCGCGCTATGCCAGCTACTACAAGCAGATGCGCGAAGCCGGCATCTTCCTCGCCCCCTCGGCCTTCGAATGCGCCTTTACGTCCTTCGCCCATACCGAGGACGACTTCGCCCGCACCCTCGACGCCGCGCGTGGCGTGAAGTTTTAATGCCTCCGGCGGCCAGGGGGAAACTTTTTGAAAAAAGTTTCCCCCTGGACCCCCTTCAAAAACTTTCAAAAGGACGCCAGTGATCCTGCCGTGGAAGCGTAAACAGGCCGCGCCTCCGGCCATTCCCGGCACTCCCATGCCGCCGGCCGCCCGTTTCGCCGCTTTTCAGCCCGACGCCCTGGAAATCATGGTTGCGCCCACTCCGGTGCGCTACCGCCTGACCCTCTATCTGCTGCTCGCCTTCATCCTCTGTGCCTTGCTGTTCGCCTGCCTGGCCAAAGTGAACCGCATCGTGGCCGCGCCGGGAAAGCTCGTTTCCTCCAGGCGCAACGTCACCGTGGCCGCCCTGGAAACCGCCGTCATCCGCCAGATCTACGTCTCGGCCGGACAGTCCGTGGCCAAGGGCGACCCGCTGGTGGCCCTGGACCCCACCCTGGCCCAGGCCGGGCTGGTGGAGCGCGAAAAGGATTGGCAAAGCCTCGCCGCCAAGGTCTGGCGGCTGACCTGCGAAACCGGCGGGAGCTGCAAACCGCCGGCCGGCCTGACCGAAGCCGATCTGGCCCTGGAACGCGGCCTGCTTTTGGCCAGACGCCAGGAACACGCCGCCAAGGCCGAATCCCTGGCCCGACAGGTCCGGGAACTTTCGGCCAAGCTGGCCACCAACGCCGCCGAAGCCGCCAAGAACAAAAAGCAAATCGCCCTGGCCCGCGACCTGGAGAAGATGTACGCCGACATCTACAAGCAGGGCGCAAGCTCCAAGGTCGAATACATGAAGGCCCAAAGCAGCCGCATCGACGCCGAGGGCCAGTTGACCAAACTGACCAGCGAAGCCGCCGAGCTGCGCGAATCCCTGGCCCGGGCAGAAGCCCAGGCCCGCGATTTCGAAAGCAACTGGCAGGCCGAGGCGGCCAAGGATCTGGCCGAGGCCAGCCGCTCCCTGGCCGCCGCCGACCAGGAAAAACGCAAGGCCGAGCACTTGCGCGACCAAGTCATCCTGCGCGCCCCGGAAGACGGCCTCGTCCTGGACGTCGCCGCCAAAGCGGCCGGGGCCGTGGCCGGCCAGGGCGAAACGCTCCTCACCATCGTCCCGCGCGGCGACGACCTCGTGGCCGAAGCCGAAGTGGCCGCCCAGGATATCGGCCGCGTGCGCATCGGCGACCAGGTGCGGCTCAAATTCGAGGCCTTCCCCTTCCAGCGCCACGGCACCGCCACGGGCGTGGTGCGCACCATAAGCCCCGACGCCTTCGAAAAGCAGACCCAGGAAGGTCAACGCCTCGTCTACCGCGTGCGCGCCGCCATCACCCAAGCGGCGCTCACCAACGTGCCCCCGGATTTCCACCTCTTCCCCGGCATGGCCGTCACCGCCGAGATCAAGGTCGGCCGACGCCGCGTCATCACCTACCTGCTTTATCCGCTGATCCGCTCGTTCGACGAGAGCCTGCGCGAACCCTAAGACTACGGAGCGATGACAAAATGAGCGACGAACTGTTCGTGGACGGCATTTCCGGCATCGGCTTCGGTAAAGGAGCCGTGCGCATCGACTTCTTCGCCCTTTCCGCCGACAGCCTGGACGGCAAGGGGAAACCGGCCAAGGAACGCAAACAACGCCTCGTCATGACCACCGAAGGCTTCATCGAATCCTTCGCCATGCTCGCCGGCGTCATGGAAAAGCTCAAGACCGCCGGACTGGTCGCGAAGCGCCCGGCAGCCGATGGCGGAAAAACTCAAAAGCCGCCTCAGGAAAACGATCCCGGCAGCCCCAGCCCGAATTTTTGACAATCCGGGCCGCAGCGCCTACCACCGCCTCCCCCTAACCGCATGCACGAGGAGGTACTCAAGTGTCCGCGACAACGGATATTTTGGAACGCAGCCGCGCCATGCGCGACCGTGCCCTGGAAATCGTCGACGCCCTCGGCCTCATGCGCTCCTGGAGCCGCTTCGGCCGCCCTGTCCTGGTCGGCGCGGTGGCCCATGACCTGGCCCTCGACCCGGACATCGACCTCGAAGTCTACTGCGAAACCCTGCGCCAGCAAGACGGCTTCGCCGTCCTGGCCACGGCCGCCGAGCATCCGGGCGTGCGCGAAACCCTGTTCCAAAACCACATGTACGGCCCGGACAAGGCCCTCTATTGGCAGATCCGCTTCCAGGACGCCGACGACACCACCTGGAAAATCGACATGTGGAGCGCCCCCGACGACTACGCCCTGCCGCGCGGCGAACACCTTGTCGGCCCGCTGCGCCAGGCCATGACCCCGCAACTGCGCCGGACCATCCTGGAACTCAAAGCCTGGCGCGCCACAACGCCGGATGTCGACTTCCTGTCCATCGACCTCTACCGGGCCGTCGTCACAGGCGGCGTACGCGACCCCGAAAGCATGCGCGAATGGCTTGCCCACAACGAAACCGGCGTGCTGTCCGACTGGCGTCCGTAAGGCAGGGGCTCCGCCCCTGCACCCCGCCAGGGCGCTGCCCTGGACCCGGCAGGAGAGGCTCTGCCTCTCCTGCACCTCTCCGCCGGGGGACTTGATGTCCCCCGGACCCCCTTTTACGCTTTGCCGGGTGGAGCTTTTGCGGGGTGGCGGGAACTCGAATATTTGTCGCCGAAATCGGCCCGGCGACACGAGACGCTTCGCGCCTCGACGCCGACACGATTGCGGCAACAACCGCGCCAGCGGCGAAGCGCCGCATTTAAACAACAATCACTTTTTCTGAAATGTCGCCCCAAAGGGGCGACCGGCGTGGTGGGGGCGGAATTTGCCTGGGACGAGCTTGTCGCGAAGCGACATGCACCGTCCCGACAAATTCCGCCCCCATCTTCCAGCGATCTGACCTCTCGCCAGTCAACCCATCCCCGCCCAGCCAAAGCACACCGGACGGGGGGTCCGGGGGGCCCGTGGCCTCCCGGCGGAGTGCAGAGGCGGAGCCTCTGCCGGGGGCTCGGGGGCAGAGCCCCCGCTTCATCCGCCCGGTTAGCCCGTGTAACTGGCGTAGTGCTTGTGGACGCGGTCGATAAGTTGCAGGTGGCGGTATTCGCCTTTGATCTGGCCGGCCTCGTAGATGCGGTAGGCTTCTTCCACGCATTTCCCGCAGGCGCCGATGGGCGCTTCGACGCCCAGGCACAGCGGGTTGCGGGTGGATTCGGTCTCGTATTTGACCACGCCCCGGCAATGGTCGCACAGCCGCACGGATTCGGTTTGGTATTCCGTTATGGCGTCCGTATCGTAATACAGCGTCTTGCGGCGCGAGAACCACCCGTTGACGGTTTCGCCTTTGGGGGGCTTGGGGTTGCGGGTCAGGGCGAGGATGTCGCGGCAGACTTCTTCGATATAGCCCGTGACCTTGGCCGGTTGGCGGATGGCTTCGGGGTCGAAGTTCGGTTCGCGCACGTGGGAGTAGTCGAGGCCGGCCATGGACAGCACGATGCCGAGGTTGACGTAGGGCAGCGCGCCCTGGATGGCGTAGCCGCCTTCAAGCACGGCGATGTCCGCGCCGAGGAGTTCGGTGAGCTTGGCATAGCCTTGAGCGGAGAAGGCCATGTCGGTGATGGGGTCGGAGAAGTGGTTGTCCTGGCCGGCGGAGTTGATGACCAGGTCGGGCTTGAAATCGGCCAAAAGAGGCAGGACCACTTCGCGCACGGCAAAGAGGAAGCCTTCGTCCGAGGTGCCGGGGGGAAGCGGGATGTTGACGGTTTTGCCGAGCGCCCCGGGGCCGCCCATTTCATAGGGGTAGCCGGTGCCGGGGTAGAGGGTGCGGCCGTCCTGGTGCAGGGAGATGAAGAGGGTATCCGGGTCGTTCCAGTAGACGTCCTGGGTGCCGTCGCCGTGGTGGCAGTCGGTATCCACAATGGCCACGCGCAGGGGGCCGTAATGTTCACGCAGCCATTCGACCATGACGGCTTCGATGTTGATGTTGCAAAAGCCGCGCGCGCCATGGACCACCTTCATGGCGTGGTGGCCGGGGGGGCGCACCAGAGCGAAGGCTTTTTTGGCCTCCTTGTCGAGAACGGTGCGGGCGGCGCGCATGGCACCGCCGGCGGAGATCATGTGCGAGTGGGTGGTCACGGAAGCGACGTCGGGAAAACAGAAGTGGGTGCGGGCGACATCGGCGGCCGTGGCCAGGTCGGGCTTGAGTTCGGTGATGCCGGGGATGTCGAAAACGCCTTCCTCGCGCAGCTGGTCCTGGGTGTAGAGCAGGCGTTCCTGGCGTTCGGGATGGGTGGGGGAGATAGCCCAGTCGAAGGCCGGGAAAAAGACGATGCCGAGCGTGTTTTTGGCCTTCAGCATGACTGGGACACCGCCTTTTTGTACGCGGCCAGCACGCCCGGCCGCACCTGGCAGGCCACCCGGATGTTGTGCCCGACCTGGGTTTGCCCTTCGACCATGGGGAAGGAGGACAACTCGACCGTCTCCACCGGCGTTTCGGTGAGATCCGCGCCGAGGCTCTCCAGGTATTCGCGCAGTTTCGAGGCGGCCTCGCCCTCGGCCGCGGCCGGGCTGTAGTTGTCGGCCACAGTGCGGGAAAGCCCAAGCGAGGGGATGGTCAAGCGTCCGGCGGCGGTATCGGCGAAAAGCTCCACGGAAAAAGTCGGCCGGGCCAGGGCCGCGCCGATGGCGTTGGCCACGGCGAAGCTCTCGGGCACCACCACTTCCTCGGAAAAGGCGTCCTGGAGCAGGCCGGACAGGGCCAGGGCCGGGCCGCCCATGACGTAGACGCGGCTCGGGGCCACGCGCCGGCCTTCGAGCAGTTCGAAGATGGTGTAGACCGGGCGGTCATTTATCTCGCGCACAAAGGCCGCCACTTCGGAACGGATGTGGTTGACGGCGCTTATGATCGCGGCATCGGCCACCTCGTCGGGCTCCATGCCGATGGCTTCGCCGGCGGCGGCCAGCCCCCGGAAGGAGGCGCGGGGATCGCCCAGGGCGATGACGTTTTGGATGTTGAGCGCATCGACCAGAGTCGGAACCGGACCGCCCAGGGCCATGGGCGGCCCCAGTCGCCTTGGGCCGACGCGCACGGCCTCGCGGTCGACGGTGATGGCCGAGTCGCCGCCCACGCCGATGGACCGGGTACGAAGGGCCCGGACCAGGGTCGGCCGGCCGGCGATGGCGATGCCCTCGTTTTCGACCAGGGGCGCGCCGGCGGCGAAGACCGCGATGTCGGTGGTGGTGCCGCCGATGTCGAGGATCACCGAATCCTCGGCGATGTCGCACACGGCGATGATCCCCATGACCGAGGCGGCCGGGCCGGACAGGATGGACTGGACGGGCAGGGCGCGCGAGACGCCGAGCGGCATGGTGCCGCCGTCGGCCTTGAGCACGTTGATGATGTCCGGGGACAGGCCGAGTTCGGCGACGGACTGCTCCACAGCGTCGCAAAAGCGGTTGTAGAGACGCCACACGGCGCTGTTGCAATAGGCGGTGGCGATGCGCCGGCCAAAGCCCAGCCGACCGGAAAAGGAATGGCCCAGGGACACGAAATCGGACGCGCCGGCAAGCCGGTCGCGAAGCGCCAGTTCCTGTTCGGGGTGGCGGGTGGAAAACTTGGTCACCGCGGCGTGGACGGTCAGCCCGACGGCGCGGCAGGCGGCCACGGCGGCGTCGACGGCGGCCATGTCGAGGGGGGCGGTTTCCCGGCCCCGGTGGTCGATGGCCCCGGGCAGGACGTAATAATGCCCGCCCAGGCGGTAGGCCTCGGGATCGATGCCCGGGCCGCCGGAAACCAGCATGCCCACCGGATCGGCCGTGCCTTCGACAATGGCGTTGGTGGAAAGGGTGGTGGAGAGATTGAGCCGGGTGATGGTCCTCGGCCCGGACACGGCCACGATGCCGGACAGGGCCTCGTGCACGGAAGCCAGCAGGTCGTCGTGGTTTGTGCGCAGCTTGGCGCAGGCCACGATGCCTTCCGGCCCGATCAGGACCGCGTCCGTATGGGTGCCGCCGACGTCGATGCCGCAAAGCATGGCAAGCAAGTAGCATCAAGGCCGGCCGGCGTCGAGATGGGCGACGGCGGGGAGGCCGGAAAAAAGGCGGGCCACACGCGAAGGCCGAGGCAACGGGGCAGCGGCGGGCGCGGCGTTTTCGGCCCGGGCGGACATGGCGCGGCCGATCGAAAAAGCGACGATCATGCCCGTCGCCACATTACGGAATGACGTTGCAGGTGTTTTTCGGCTTGTCGAGTGTGACGGCGTTCTGCGTTTCGCCGATGATTTGTATGGAATTATTCAGAATCCTCAATGTCAGCGTATCATTGGCAAGGCCGGAAGAGCACCATCTGTTGTCCTTTGGGCTTTTATAGTAGCCCCTGGTCTGGATGCTCTGTTTTTCCTTTTCACCGCGCTCCCGGTAAAAATCATAGGAAAACGTCACCCGCTTCACGGTCGGATCGTCAGTGTTCACGATGCGCACATCATCGTGCAGCCTGCTTCTTCTTTTTTGCCAGCGGTCAAAATACGCCGCCATGTCTTTATACAGGCTGCTCTTGCTCTTGTTTGGCGTACCAAAGAAGTCGACTCGGGGCGCATAGGCGCCCATGACGTCCGCGACGCTCCCATGGTTGTAGTTGCTCAGATAGTTCGTCAAAAATCGCATGATGCGGGCATTGACGTCGAAATCGCCGCGCAATCGGGTCTGGGCCGGTTGCGTCGTGGGCGGCGGCGTGAGGGCGGCGTACTGCCGCCCTGGCGCGGCAACCGTGACTTCCGGTTTTTTGGCTTCCCGCACGGCCGGAGGCGTTGCGGGCGCGGCCACAGCGGCTTCCCGGACAGGCGCGGGAGCTTTCGCCGCAATGGGGATGGAGGCTGTGGGCGTCGCGGCGGCCTGTGTCCCGACATTTGGCGTCGGTACCGTGGCCTCGCTCGTGGTCAGGGTCGCGACATTGAAATGGAGCGTGAGAACAGGAATAGTCACAATGGCCACGGTGGCCATTGTCGCGGCGGCAAGGAGAACTTTGCTCTTTCGCGTCCACTTCTTGTTGTATTTATGGAGCAACTTATCATCGTACGGCTGATTTTTTATCCTCTGCAACGTATGATAAACATGCTCCGCTATCTTTCGAAGCTCATCCCTTGGATTTTTAAATGCATCCGCAAATTGACAATGCTTTAAAAGGACTTCCCAATTTTCGGAGATCGAAATATCCTCAATGCGAATCGGGATAATAGTTTTATCCTTTTCCAATGCTATCGTCACTTCATTACGGACATAAGTCGATTTATTCGACTCGGACGAGTAAAGGAGAACCATTACTTCGCAATACTTCAAAGCGGAAGAAATCTCGTCCGCCCACGCTAAGCCGCCTCCTATATTGCGCTTGTCTATCCAGAAAGGGACTCGAAGCTCCTCAAAGCACTCAATAAGAATACTCGCGATATCAGTATTTTCCCGGCAATAACTGATAAAAACCCCACCTTCCCTATGCTCTTCCATGGTCGTTCCTGCGTCGGGCTTTTGCCCGCAGGGCGGGCCGCCCCGTTTTATTGCGACGCGATAGCATCTAAAGAGATAAAGGCGAGTAATAGCGTATATTTTTTTTGGATTTCATGGATACAGTAATAGGAGCAGTGAGGAAAGGCAAGCATTCGCCTGAAAAAATGCTGGCGGAATGCAGCCGTGGCGTCCGGGCCTGCTTGCGGGTCGATGCGGCGCGTACCGCAATGCACGCCCGCGACGCGGCGAACGGACGAGCCGAGCCGCATTGACGCCCTCCAGGCGGTGGAGCGATGCGATGGGCATCTTGCCGGGCAAGCGCGCCCCAAACAATACGCCGCAAAGCGCAAACCGTGGTTGTACCAGAAAATGGTCCAGGGAAAGGGCGCAGACCGGTCAGCTGCATACGCAATCCCGGAGCAGCCAATAATGTATGACTGGCAATGGAACACGACATGGCCATAACCACTCCGGTCGCAATGCTTTTCCAGCCTTTCACCCTGCAATGCGCGACGAACCGGCGGCAAGGGCATGGCGGCCCAAACGCGGCGACAACCATAACGCCATGACCACCCCGGGGCACACAACAGAAAGGAGGCCGGGGAGCTTCGGTAACATCTTTATCATATACTGATTCATGGACACAAAACCTGGTTCGTGGCATGGTGTAACCCCCGCCGTTGCGTTCCCGCGGCCATTTCCGCAACCCCGTCAGGAGGGAACGGTATGCGCCTGTCACTTCGCACCAAGTTCTTCACGCCTATTTTGGCCATCGTCGTCATCGGCATGGCGGTCCTGGTCGCGGTAAACGACCATACGACAAACTCCGCGCTGAAATACGTCGAGGGCCAGTCCATGACGCTCTTGTGCCAGTCCATGGCCAAGGACATCACCGGCACCGTGGCCTCCAACCTCAAGATCCTGGCCAGCTTCGCCAAGACGCCGCTTTTCATCAGCGCTGCCAAGGGCCAGGACGCCGCGGCGGCCAACGCCATGCTCGACACCATGGTCGCCGGCATGACCGGAGCCGACTACGCCAATATCTTCGACCCGCAAGGAACCTCGGTCGCCTCGACAAACGAAAAAAGCGTGGGCAAGATCAAGGTGCCGGACCGGGACTACTTCCGTATGGTGACGCAAGAGGACAAGGCCGACGTCGTGTCCAAGGCCATCGTCAGCCGCACCACCGGCAAGGCGGCCGTGGTCCTGGCCCAGCCCATCCGCGACGCCTCGGGCAAGCTCGTGGGCGTGCTCAATAGCGGCATGGACCTCGAGTCGCTGACCAACGACCTTGCCGCCACCAAGATCGGCCGGACCGGCTACGCCTTCATCCTCGACGGGCAGGGCATGGTCCTGGCCCATCCGGACAAGTCCCTGCTCATGAAGACCGACTTCGCCACGACCGAGGCGGGCAAGCGCATCCTGGCCACGACCCGGACCGCCGTGCTCGCCTATCACGACGCCGCCGGGGACCACCTGGTCGCCGTCACCAAGGAGCCCAAGACCGGCTGGCTGTTCGCGGTCGAAACCCCGCTGGCCGAATTTAGAGCCATCACCGGCGCGGCCACGCGCCAAAACATTCTCATCGCCCTGGGTGTCACCCTGGCCATCCTGGCCGCCATCATCATCCTTATGCGCGTGTTCGTCCTCAGCGGCCTGCGCCGGTGCGTGGATTTCGCCGCCGCCGTGGCCCGGGGCCAACACGATCACCAGTTGGACATCCACAGCCGCGACGAGCTGCAAGCCCTTGGCGACGCGCTGAGTTCCATGAATGAAAGCATCATGGCCAGCCTCGGCGAGGCCAAGGCCAAGGGCGAGGAGGCCATCGCCCAGGCAGCCCGCGCGGCCGAGGCCCTGGAAGAGGCCAGGAAGGCCACGACCGCGGCCGAAGAAGCCAAGACCCAGGGGCTGCTTATAGCCGCCAACCGACTCCAGGGCGTGATGCAGGCCCTGACCGAGGGTTCGTCCCAGCTGGCCGAGGAAGTCGCCACCGTGGTGTCCTCGGTGGGAGAGCAGGAGCGGCGCACGGCGGAAACCGCCACGGCCATGGAGCAGATGAACGCCACCGTGCTCGAGGTGGCCAAGAACGCGGGCGCGGCCGCGGCCAAGGCCGCCTCGGCCCGCAGCCAGGCCCTGGAAGGCCGCGACGTGGTGGAAAAGTCCTTGGAGGCCATAAGCCGCGTCGACGCCGTCTCCCGCGAGGTCAAAGCCGGCATGGACGCGCTGGGGGAAAAGGCGCAGGCCATCGGCGCCATCATGAACGTCATTTCCGACATCGCCGACCAGACCAACCTGCTGGCCCTCAACGCCGCCATCGAAGCGGCGAGAGCCGGCGAGGCCGGGCGGGGCTTCGCGGTCGTCGCCGACGAGGTGCGAAAGCTCGCCGAGAAGACCATGGTCGCCACCAAGGAAGTGGGGGCATCCATCGGCGCCATCCAGACCGGGGCGCGGGACAGCATGCAAAAGGTCGACGAGGCCACAGCGGCCGTGGCCAACGCCACGGAGCTGGCCGGGGAATCCGAGGCGGCGCTGCGCGCCATCGTCGATCTGGTCGACGAGACCTCGGAGCAAGTGCAGGGCATCGCCACGGCGGCCGAGGAACAATCGGCGGCCAGCGAGCAGATCAGCCGGGCCGAGGAGGACGTCAGCCGCCTGTCCGGGGATATCGCCCGGGGCATGCGGGAATCCTCGAGCGTGGTGGAGAACATGACCAGGCAGGTCGACGCCCTGGAGGAAATGGTGTCCGCGTTCAGGGATAATTGCGTCGGTTCGGACTGCTAACGCGCGCGCCGGGCCTCGCGACGAAGCGTTTCGACGACGCTCCGTCGCGAGGCTGTCGTCAAAAGCATTCCTTTTTGGAATATGACGGCCACAAATATTCCTTAGGAAACATCTTGCGGCTCAATCCAGATCCTTGGCCGTCCAAATGCAGCGGCCGATGATCTCGAAATCGTCGGCATCGGACACCAGAAGCACATTGGGGTCGTTGTCCGAAGCGATGGCCAGATGCCCCTCGCGCTCCACCAGTCGCTTGATGTACATCTGCCCGTTGTAGCGCAGGTAATAGACCTTGTTTTTCACGAACTGCCGGCGGCCTTCGTCGATGAGCACCACGCTGCCGTCGGTGATGGTGGGGTCCATGCTGTCGCCGAAGGCCCGGATGACGGTCATGTATTCCGGGTTGCCCTTGGAGCGTATCCATTCGGTGCGAAAGCTCAGGTAGGTGAGCGTCCGGTCGCCCGTTTCGGTGGAGCCGCCGCCCATGGAGCCCGTTGCCTCGCGCAGGGGCACCTCGGTATAATAGACTTGGTGCATCTCCCTGGCCCGGATGTCGCGCAGCATGGATTTGAGCGCGGCATTGTCCGCGCCGGTCGAAGCGGGCCGGCCCGTCGCCTCGCCGCCGTACTGGGGCTCGCGGACATGGTAGCGCCGCGAGCCTTCCCCCTCGGGCAAGTAGGCCTGATTTTCCAAACGCTCCCGGCCAAGGGCCAGCATCTCCTCGTAGGACAGCTCGAAAAAGGCGGCAAACCGGCGGCGCAGCCCATGCTTTGGCATCTGCTTGCCCGACAGTATCTTGCTGACATACCCCTGGCTGACGCCGACAAAGGCCGCCAGACCCGCCTGGTTGGCGTTCTCCATGGCCGCCAGATCGACCAGCGCCTTCCAGAAGCACTGTTCTTCTCCAGAACGCGGCGAACCGGATTCGGAGAGGGCGGCAGGGGGCATAACGCGCATCATCCTTGTTTTTTGCCTTAGCCCGGGGGGGAATGTCCATTCCTTTTTTGGAATATTATTCTTGACAAATATTCCAGTTAGGAATACTCGTAGATTCCGTCAGCACAAGCCCGGCCATGCCACCTTGTCACGGAGACGGTTTTGATGCGCGAATTCGAACTGGAAGCAAAGCTCGCGGAAAGCCTGGGCCAAGCCGCGGCCCGGGCCGCCCTGGACGCCCTCATCGCCGAATGGGGGGGGTGCCGGCTGGATATCCCCAACGGCACGAGTTCGCGCAAGAGACGCCGCGACAACGAAATCCGGCGCATGTACCAGGCCGGGGCCGACCTCTTCGCCCTGCGCGACCAGTTCGGCCTGTCCGACCGGCATCTGCGCCGCATTGTGGCGCGCGTTCATTGAGAAGAGGAAGACCGGGGGGAACCCTTTCTGCAGAAAGGGTTCCCCCCGGACCCCCTTCCCAAAGACTCTCAACGGGCACAGAGCCTTACCGTAACCACAACTGTAACCGTTAAAAAGTTTTTGGGAGGGGAGAGCGCGAGAGGGGGACCCTTTTTTCAAAAAGGGTCCCCCTCTCGCATATCGCTTCCTCATTTCCCTTATTCCTTCCGCAAGGCCCGCTCCATGGCCGCCACCAGCTCCTGGGGTTCGAAGGGCTTGGTGACGTATTCGTCCATGCCGGCCTCCAGGCCGCGTTCCCGGTCCGAATCCATGGCGTAGGCGGTCAGGGCAACCACCGGGATGGACGCGGACAGCCCCGGCACCTGGCCGGAACGGATCATGCGCGTGGCGTCGAGGCCGTTTAGCCGTGGCATCTGGATGTCCATGAGCACCAGATCGAAGGGCGCGCGGCCGAGCAGGGCCAGGGCCTCCCGGCCGTCGACCGCGGTTTCCACCTGATGGCCGAGCTTTGTCAGGGCGCGCACGGTAAAAATCCGGTTGACCGGCTCATCCTCGGCCAAAAGGATGCGCAGCCCGGCTCCGGCCGGGATTTTGGGCACAACGGATTTTTTCCCCGCGTCCCGCTTCCGGCCGGCTTCGGGCAGGCCGCACTCCAGGGTCAGGTAAAAAGTGCTGCCCTGGCCGGGCTCGGATTCCACGGTGATGTCGCCGCCCATCATGCCGGCCAGCCGGCGGGCCACGGTCAGGCCCAGCCCCGCGCCGCTGTACTTCTTGGTCAGATAGTCCTCGCCGATGCCGAAGGGCTCGAAAATGGCGCTCTGGCGCGATGGCTCGATGCCCACGCCCGTATCGGAGACGGCGATATGCAGCCGGATGCGTTCCGGCGCGACGTCGGGCGGCGGTTCGTTGCCCGGATTCTCCCAAAGCCCGATGCGCACGCTCACGGTGCCTTTTTTGGTGTATTTGAAGGCGTTGTCGATCAAATTGATGCAGATTTGCTTGATGCGGTTGGGGTCGCCGATGAGCCGGGCAGGCAACAACGGATCGAAATGATAGCCAAAGGAGAAGGGCCGCAGCATGCTTTGGGTAGAGAAATTGCGCAGCAGGGGAAGCAATTCCGCCTGCGGGTCGAATTCGCGCATGACGAGCATCAACCGGCCGGCCTCGACGTTGGACAGGTCGAGCAAATCGCCGACGATGTGCATGAGAATGGAGGCGGATTGTCGGATGATGCCCAGATATTCCTGGGTTTCGTCGTCCGCCACGCCGTCGAGCATGAGCTGGGTCAGCCCCATGATGCCGTTTAACGGCGTGCGCAGCTCGTGGCTTATGTTGGCCAGAAACTGGGTCTTGGCCACGCTCGCCGCTTCGGCCGCCTGCTTGGACGCGCGCAGCTCCGCTTCCAGCCGCCTTTGTGCGGACACATCGTCAAAGGCCCAGACAACGCCTTCCTCCGGCGCTTCGGGGGACAGGCTCTTGCCGTGGGAGCGCACGACGATCGTGGCGCCGTCGGCCCGGCGCATCCGGTACTCGCCGCTGTGCATGCCAGATTCCCGCAGATCCTTGGTCGAGGCGCGGTAAAAATCCGCATACGTTTCAGGCGTGGCGAACAGGAATGACGCGTCCGTACCGACAAGATCGCTGGGCGGGTGGCCGAACACTTCGGCCCCGCGGGCGTTTACCTTCTCGATACGATGATTTCGGGACAAAATCATGCCCACCAGCGCATTGTCGAAGACGATTTCCATCTCCCGAAGCGCCTTGGCCAGGCTGATGCGGGCCTCGATCTCGCCGGTGAGCACCAGGCAATGCGCCTCCATCCCGCCCTGCGCTCGCGGCGCCGCCCGGGTGCGCACGGTCAATGAGGAGCCGTCGGCCCGGCGCAAGAACTCCTCCTGGCACATGGGCACGACGCCCGAACTCAGGGCGGTGAGCAACGCCTGGCGTTGCCCGGGATCGTGATAAAGCGCCTCCCCGGCCTTACGCCCCACCAGGGCTTCCGCGCTCTCATAGCCGAGCTGGCGCAGGGCGCCCGGCGAAACCCAGGTCAGGCGATCCGCCGCGTCGGTGCGATAGGAAAGAACCGTCTGGCCATGGACGAAATCCTGGAAGGCGCAAAGCGCCGTGGAAAACGCCCGAAGCGCAGCGGGTTGTGCCGTCTTGCCACCAACGGCATCCGTATCGCCCTGTCGCGGCCCGACCATGGCATTCCTCGCGGGAGAACCGGCATGGAAATTTTTCGATTCCTGCCACTATACGCGGGCATATGCCTCCCCGCAACCACATCTTGGACAAAAAAGGACTGCCCAGCGTTGCGCGCCGCCGCGCGGCGCGCAACGCCCCGTCACGACTGCGCAAGGCCAGTGAGGGGGAAATAATGAAATCGTCAGCGTGAGGCCCGGCGGCGGCAGAACTGGTCGCACAGGTCGGCGGCGCGATCGAGGACGGGGCCGCAGCCGTTGGTCAGGTTGTCCACGTAGAGCGCGTTTTGGGTTTGTCGGCACAACGACAGGCAACCGGTGAGGTCCGGCGGGGGCGAGGTCAACTCCGTGCGATAACGCACGCAAATGGGATCGGACAGGCAGGCCCCCGGCGTGGGCAGGGTCGAGCAGAACTCGTAGAATTCCTTGACCGACATAGGCGGCGCGCCCCTGCCGTCGCCCGCTGGCCTCACGCCCGCGCCGCAGCCGGCCAAAAGGGCCGCGCCCGTCAAAAGGATGGCCAGGGACAAGACCAGGGAAAGGCGGCGCGGGAAGTACGGCCGGGGGTGCATGGCAGGCTCCTCGGAGACGGTTTCATTTCCTGTGCCCGACGCCATCGTACTTGTAAAGGATTGTTCCACCTGAATCTTGGCCAAAAAATAACGCTTATTTTGTTTCTGACATAGACTGTCTGGTCGCTGTCCGCCTTCCATGATCCCTTTGGAGCCATGGGAGGTGCGCCATGCACACGACGAATACGACCTTGCCGGTATTTCCCGCCTCGATCGGCGGCGCGACCCTTTCGCACTATGCCAGCGTGACCGAGGACGGTACGCTGTGCTTCGTCAGCGACAAGGTCTACCGCGCCTGCCCGGACTGCGGCACGGTGTTTGTCGCATCCGCCTACCGCGCGGCTTTCGACGGCCCGCCGGCCTGCCCGTTTTGCGGCGAACCCCAGTCCCGGCCCATGCCGCCGAGGCGGTTGTCATGAGCTCCATGCAGCGCCTGGCCTCGCGAAAGCTCCTGGCCGCCGTCTTCGCCATCGCGGCCGTGGCCGCCAACCGCAAATGGGGCCTTGGCCTCACGCCGGACGAAATCCAGTCCATAACCGATATCGCCCTGGCCGCCATCGGTTCCCAGGCCGGCATCGACCTGGCCGAGCGCGCGCTGCCGCTTTTCACCCGGTCCGTGCCGGCAACCGACGCGGCGACCGGCAACGCCAAGGAGGCAACCGACGGCCATGGCTCTTGAAAACGTGTTCCTGCCGGCCTGGATCTCGTTTCTGACCGGGCTGGCTCTTTTTTTCACCCGCCGCTGGATCGCCGATGTGGCCCGCAGCCTCGACAGCCTCGACGAAAGGCTTCGCGAGCTGGAAAAAAGCCAGGCCGACTGCCGCCTGGAAATGGCCCTGGGCCATCCCACCCGGGCCGAAATGGACCGGGCCGTCGAACGGCTCGACAACCACGCCACCCGCCTGACCATCCTGGAAGAACGCGATCTCGCGGCCTGACGTCCCCAACCCGCCATGGAGGTCTTTCCCATGCCGCACGCCCCCATCCGCGCCGTCAGCCTCGACGGCCTGCTCGCCCTCAACCCCCACCTCACCCTGGCCGACATCCTGGCCCTGTGGCGCTGGACCGGCCCGTCCGAGCGCCTGCATTAGGGGAGGAGGGAGGACGGAGGGCGGGAATGCATGCGAGAGGGGAACCCTTTTTGAAAAAAGGGTTCCCCTCTCGCGCTCTCCCCTCCCAAAAACTTTCACTTTTTTGGTGTGGTTGACGGAGATTATCCTTTTCCCTTCCACCAACCCTGTTGCCAGGCGGAATCATACAGGCTGCGGGGAAGCAGGGGGAACCGAACGCTGGAATCCGCCCAAATATGGGGCGGGCGGCCAGGGGCGGGGAGGAGGTGTGGCGGACGCGAAGGCGTATTCTTCAAATATGCGCCGCGCGTGTCCGCCACACCCCCTCCCCGCCAACCGACATGCCTGCTTGTTTGCTCCTTTTTTGGACCAGGCCCCACAGACACTGCCATCAAACGCCCACACGAGGAGAGCCGTCATGAGCAAATCCGGGCGGGAAACCCGCCTGACGGACCGGCAACGCCGCTTCGTCGAGGAATATCTGGTCGACCTGCGCCCGGCGGCGGCGGCGCTGCGGGCCGGTTACAACGCGAAATACGCCGTCGCGGCCGGCAACCGGGTCAAAAACCTGCCCCACGTCCGCGCCGCCATCGAGGAGGCCATGGGAGAGCGCAGCAAACGCCTCGGCATCACCCAGGACCGGGTGGTGTTGGAACTGGCCCGCATCGCCTTTGCCGATATCAGGGAATTCGTGGACTGGGACGCGGGCGGCGTCACGCTTCGGGCCTCGCGGGAGCTTACGCCCGATCAGACCGCCTGCGTGGCCGAGATCGTGGAAAATGCCGGCAAAGCGGGCAAGGGGTTGCGCATCAAGCTCCACGGCAAGACCCAGGCCCTGGCCGCCCTGGCCCGGCATCTGGGCGGACGCGAAGCCGCCGAAGAAGCCTCCGGCGCGCGCCCCGTCACCGTGGTCACCTGCGTGCCGCCGCCCGATCCCCTGCCCGAAACGTCGTCGGAAGCCGCCAGGGGTGACGGGGGGAACTCTTGCGCATCATAGCCGGTAAAAAGACGCGGTGCGCGCCCCGGTAAGAGCCGGGGCAGGGGAAGGCGCGGGAGAGGCTCCCCCCTTTTTCACAGGTGCTTCCCGCCCGCATCCGCCTTGGGCGATGCCGCCTCCCGCGCTTGCGCGCGGCAATACGCCCGCAACGCCTCGAAATCCGTCGCGTCCACGGTTGCCCCGTCGCCGCCTGCGGCCTGGAGCAGCCGGGCGGCCATCAGGCAGTCGGCCACCGGGTCGGGGGCGGTCTGCCGGGAAGCCTCCGCCGCCTTGAGCACCCTGGCATAGGCGCCAAGCCCCGCTCCCCGCCGGCCGGCCGATGCCGCCGCCCCGACGCAGACGGCAATCGCCAGCACCAGGGCCAATACCAGCGGACGTTTGGGCCAAACCTTAGCCATGACCGATACCTCCAGGTCGTAGACCTGTTGTTCACTCTGGCGCTTGCCCAAACCGTGCCAGAAAAAATCCCTTTTATTCCAAAGTGTTTTTCCTTTCCCTGAAACTCGTGGAGCGCTGCATTGCGACATTTTGACGATATACCGGCAAATCCCGCGCGCCATGGCGATCGCATCGTCATCGATTACAAGCCCCAGCCGCGCCAGGCCGCACTGCACGCCTGCCCAGCCAACGAAATCCTTTTCGGGGGCGCGGCCGGCCCCGGCAAAAGCCATGCCCTGCGCTTCGAGGCCCTGCTTTCCTGCCTGCGGGTGCCGGGGCTTCGGGCCTTTCTCTTTCGCCGCACCCAGCCCGAATTGGAGCGCAACCATGTTCTGCCGGCCCTGTCCCAGTTCCCCAAGGCCAGCGGCGCCTTTCGCGCCTCCAAGAGCCGCTTCGAATTCATCAACGGCTCGATCCTGTCCTTTTGCAGCTGCCACCGGGAAGCGGACGTCTTCGCCTACCAGGGTGCGGAGATCCATCTGCTGCTCATCGACGAGCTGACCCATTTTACCGAATTCATGTACGATTATTTGCGGGGCCGGCTGCGCTGCACCCTCGAAGCGCCTCCCGAAATGCGCCACAAGATTCCGGGCATCGTCTGCGCCTCCAACCCCGGCGGCGTGGGGCATGCTTTCGTCAAGGCCCGGTTCGTGGACTTTGCCCCGCCCATGACGCCACGGCGCGCCCCGGATGCGGAAGGGGGCATGCTGCGCTGCCACATTCCGGGAAGGCTTGCCGACAACGCCATCCTGCTCGCCCGGGACCCGGGCTATGCCAAACGCCTCGACGCCCTGCCCGAACCGTACCGCACGGCCTACCGCGACGGCGACTGGGACGTGTTCATGGGCCAGGCCTTCGCCTTTTCCAGGCGGCTGCATGTGGTCAAACCCAGGCCCGTGCCGGAGACGGCCCCGCTTTTCATGACTTTCGACTGGGGCTACGGCGCGCCCTTTTCCGTGGGCTGGTGGTGGGTGGACGGGGAAGGGAGGCTTTTGCGCTTCGCCGAGTGGTACGGCACCAACGGCTCGCCCAATCAGGGCCTGCGCCTGACCGATTCGCGCATCGCCGACGGCATCCGCGAGCGCGAAACCCGCCACGGCATCGCCGGCCGGGCCATAACGAGGCTGGCCGGGCCGGACTGTTTCGCCAAAAAACCCGATTATCGCGGCGGCGGCCAGGGCCCGAGCACGGCCGAAGTCTTTGCCGCGGCGGGCGTGTTCCTGGCCCCGGGCGATCCCTCGCGCACGGCCAAGATCCGCCAGTTCCACGAGCGGCTGCGCCCCCGCGACCACGGCCCGCCCATGCTCCAGGTCTACGACGTGTGCGAGCACTTCATCCGCACCATCCCGCTTCTGGTCACGGACCGGCGCAATGTGGAGGACATCGACACCACCGGCGAGGACCACATCTACGACGAAGCCTGCCATGTGTGCATGGCCCGGCCCCTGGCCCCGGGGGGCGGGGAAACCGAAACACGGCCGGCGGCCCGGATCATAGACGCCGTGACCGCCGTCCAGGACGGACAGGAGATGCCATGACGGAACACGACTTCCTTATCGCCGTGCTGGTCCAGACTTTTGTGTGCCTGCTTTTTTTGCTTGTCGGCTGGCGGCTTGGCCGCGAAAGCGCCGGCCTGGCCATGTTCGAGCGGCCGTTTTTGTCCCGACCCGCCGAGCCCCTGCCCGAGGACCCCGATCCTTGGGCCGAAGCCGCCTTGGGCATGGGCGGTTCCGGCCATGACGTGGATAGTTTCTTGTCAAAGTGCCTCGAAATTCCTGCCGAAACTCCCCGCACAAACAACCATCATGAAGATTTTATTTGATTTATTCTTTTCAGCCGGGCCACCTTTCCCTGTATGGAAAAAATACAGGATACCGCTTCCGTTCCGTCCCGATTGTGCGCGTTTTATCCAGGTCCGCAGTCCTCTTTCGCATGCCAATATCATAACATACTTATTTTACTAACTTAATAAACATGGCACGGTCCCTGCTCTATCGCTTGCAAACACCGCGGAACCAAACCGGCAGCAAGCCGGCCAAGCGGCACAACCTTTCGCACGCAACATTATACGGAGGTTTATGACATGAACGGCAAGAAATTCGGCATCATCCTGACCGCGCTGGCCACCCTGGCCCTTTCCGCTTCCCTGGCCATGGCCCGCCCCGGCGGCCCCGCCGGCGTCAGAGGCGGCGGTTACGGCCCTGCGGACTGTCCGGGTTACGGCGGCGGCTTCATGACCCAGCTGACTCCGGAAAAGCAGGCCGCCTTCCAGAAGCTGCATGACGACTACGCGGCCAAGACCGCCCAGCTGCGCGCCGACCTCGGCGTCAAGCGGGCCGAACTCAACGCCCTGGCCGTGGCCCAGAACCCCGACCAGGCCAAGATCGACGCCCTGACCAAGGAAATCGGCGACATGCAGGGCAAGCTTTTGGCCGCCCGCACGACCTTCCGCATCCAGGTCAACAAGGAAATCGGCCCCATGGGTTGGGGCGGACGCGGCATGGGTGGCTTCCACCATCGCGGCGCAGGCTACGGCCCCTGCGGCGGCGGCTTCTAAAACGAGCGTATGACAAGGGGGTCGGTATCCAACCGGCCCCCTGACGCGACAACAAAGTATGCAGGCGACACTATGTGGGGTTGTTTCAATTCATTCCCGTTTTCTTCTTTCGGAGGCGGTTTCCCCTTTTTCGGGCTGATCGTGCTGGTGGTGATCGTGATCGCGGCCATCTGGGTCATCCGGACCCTGATTCCCGATTCGCACCCCCGACAAAACGCCCGGGCCGACCGCGACGACGCGCTGCGCATCCTGCGCGTCCGACTGGCCGAGGGCAGCATCTCCGAGGAAGAGTTCGAACGCCTCAAGCGTGCCGTCGAATCCTAACCTCCCATGCGTCATCAACGCGGCCGGTCCCGCCAGCCGCGTTGTTTCGATAAAGCGCAGACATCATCCCTCCGTCTCCGCGCAGCCCGAAGCGGCTTCCCGCCGCTTCGGGCTTTTTTGATGCGGTGACATTTTCCCGCGACATTGCTAGACACCGGCCCACGTGGCGAAACGCCGCAAGGAGAACCTCATGAGCGAAGAGAAAAAGCAAACAACGGCCACTGTCAGCCGTACCGCCGCCATCCTCGGCGGCTGCCTGGCCCTTTTGGTTGGTTTTTACCTGGGATTCACCGCTCACGGCATGATGGGGCGGCAATCGGGCGCGCCCGGCGTGGCCCAGGCTCCTGCCCCGGCCCAGCCCGCCGTGGATACGGCCATGGTCGACCGCATCAAGGCCATCGAAAAACAGACCCAGCTCGAACCGGCCAATACCGCCGCCTGGACCCAACTCGGCAACCTCTATTTCGACTCCCACCAGCCCGAAAAGGCCATCGCCGCCTACGAAAAATCCCTGACCCTCGACCCGCGCCAGCCCGACGTGCTGACCGACCAGGGCGTCATGTACCGGGATAGCGGCCAGTTCGACAAAGCCCTGGCCAGCTTCGACAAGGCCATCGCCATCAACCCGGCCCACGTGATCGCGTACTACAACAAGAGCGTCGTTCTGGAACACGACAAGCACGACAAGGCCGGCGCGATCGCCGCCCTGAAGATCCTGGCCGCCAAGAATCCCAATGCCACCCTGCCGAGCGGCCAAACCGTGATGCAGGCGCTGCAGGAACTTTCCGACAAATAACCCCCTTTCCGCAGACACGCTGCGAGGTGTCCAGTTATGCGCGCAACACGCCTCTTGGCCCTTCTGCTCTTCTTGAGCGCCATGCAGCTGACCGGCCCTTGGCATGCCGCTGCCGCCGGGGACGCGTCCTTAACGCGCCAAATCGCCTCCCTTGAGCAGCGCGCCCATGGCCATCTCGGCGTCGCCCTTCTCAATGCCTCGGGCGCTCTTGCCTTCACCTACCGCGGCCAGGAACGCTTTCCCTTTTGCAGCACCTTCAAGTTTCTGGTCGCGGCGGCGGTGCTCCAAAAAAGCCTGGCCGACCCGGCGCTGCTCGATACGCGCATCCGCTACGGGGAAGGGGACCTGCTGTCCTATGCGCCGGTGACGCGCAAAAACGTTGCGCGGGGCATGACCGTGGCCGAACTGTGCGCGGCGGCCTTGCAGGTCAGCGACAATACGGCCGCCAATCTGCTCATCCGACAACTCGGCGGCACCCGGGCGGTCAACGCCTTTGCGCGTAGTCTCGGCGACACGGCCTTCCGTCTCGACCACCTCGAACCCGACCTCAACGCCGCCATTCCCGGCGATCCGCACGATACGTCCACGCCCGAGGCCATGGCCCGCTCCATGCGCGAAATCGCCCTGGGCAAGGTCCTTGGGCCCGCGCAACGGGACCGCTTCGTGGCCTGGATCAAAGGCAACACCACGGGCGACACCAGCATCAGAGCCGGCGTGCCGCCCGGCTGGACCGTCGGCGACAAGACCGGAGGCGGCGCTTACGGCACGAGCAACGACGTGGCCGTCATCTGGCCGCCCCACGGCAAGCCGATTGTCCTCGCCATCTACTTCACCCAACAGCAAAAGGACGCGCCAGCCCGTCGGGACGTCCTGGCCGACGCCGCGCGACTGGTCGTAAAGCATTTTTTGGGGGAGTGAGGAATGTGCGAGAGGGGGACCCTTTTTTCAAAAAGGGTCCCCCTCTCGCGCTCTCCCCTCCTAAAAACTTTTAACGGTGGCAGTCTGTTATCGTTAAAAGTCTTTGGAAAGGGGGCCCGGGGGGATAACCTTTCTCCAGAAAGGTTTCCCCCCGGGTTCATTCTTTCTATCCCTTCTTCGGATCTTTATAGATCGCGCCCTGGGCGGCGGATTTGACCTGTGCGGCGTAGCGGCGAAGCAGGGGCGAGGTGATTTCCTTTTGCGGCCGTTTCCAGGCGGCGCGGCGTTTATCCAGCTCGGCCGCGTCGACCTTGAGTTCGAGCTTGCGGCCCGGGATATCGATTTCCACGGTGTCGCCCTCGTGGACCAGGGCGATGGGGCCGCCGTCGGCCGCCTCGGGCGAAACGTGGCCGATGGCCGCGCCGCGCGTGCCGCCGCTGAAGCGGCCGTCGGTAATGAGCGCCACGGACGCGCCGAGGCCCATGCCCATGATGTTGGAAGTGGGGGAGAGCATCTCGCGCATGCCGGGGCCGCCTTGCGGGCCTTCGTAACGGATGACCACCACGTCGCCGGCCTTGATCTTGCCGCCGAGGATGGCTTCGTTGGCCGTCTCCTCGCTGTCGAAGACCCGGGCCGGGCCGGTGTGGCGCATCATTTCCGGAGCCACGGCCGACTGTTTGACCACGGCGCCGTCCGGGGCCAGGGAGCCGCGCAGGATGGCGATGCCGCCCTCGTTGGCGTAGGGGGCGTCGGCTCGGATGACGTCCGGATTTTTGACCCGCGCCTTGAGGTCGTCCAGGTTCTCGCCAAGGGTCTTGCCGGTGGCGGTCATGACGTCGAGGTTGAGCAGCCCCTTGGCGGCCAGGGCGCTCATGACGGCCGGAATGCCGCCCGCGGTCTCGAGGTCGCTCAGGTAATGGTGGCCGGCCGGGGAGAGCTTGCAGAGATTCGGCGTCTTACGCGAAATCTTGTCGAAGATGTCGAGGGTCAGCGACAGGCCCGCCTCGGCGAAGACCGCCGGCAGGTGCAGCACGGTATTGGTGGAGCAGCCGAGCGCCATGTCCATGGTCACGGCGTTTTCGATGCTCTTCTCGGTCACGATGTCGCGCGGCCGGATGTTTTTGGCCAAAAGGTCCATGACGCGCATGCCGGCGGTCTTGGCCAGCCGCACCCGCTTGGCGGTCACGGCCGGGATGGTGCCGTTGCCGGGAAGCCCGAGGCCCACCGACTCCGACAGGCAGTTCATGGAATTGGCCGTGAACATACCCGAGCAGGAGCCGCAGCCCGGGCAGGCGTTTTGTTCCAGCTCGTCGAGCTTTTCCGCGTCGATGGCCCCGCGCTTGAATTTGCCCACGGCCTCGAACACGTCGATGAGGTCGCAGGAGCCGTCCGGCGTGGAACCGGCCATCATGGGGCCGCCGCTGACGATGATCGACGGGATGTTGAGGCGCAGCATGGCCATGAGCATGCCCGGCACGACCTTGTCGCAGTTGGGGATCATGACCAGGGCGTCGAAGGGATGGGCCATGGCCATGATTTCGATGGAATCGGCAATGATCTCGCGGCTGACCAGGGAAAAGTGCATGCCGTCGTGGTTCATGGCCAGCCCATCGCACACGCCGATGACCGGAAAAGCCATGGGCGTGCCGCCGGCGTGGCGCACCCCGGCCTTGACCGCCTCGGCAATGGTGTTCAGGTGGATATGGCCGGGTACGACCTCGTTGGCCGAATTGACGATGCCGATAAGCGGACGCTCCATCTCTTCCCGGGTGAGCCCCAGGGCGTAGAGCAGGGAACGGTGGGGAGCCTTTTCCAATCCTGATTTGAATTGCGAGCTGCGCATGGCGGTATCCTTGATCCTTGGACTGTGTTGGCCGACCGGAAGCGACCGGCGGCGGGAGTTTCCCACAGGACGGGACGGGCTGGCAAGGGCGCGGCTTGCAGGAAATGCGCACTTCACGCACCATAGGGCGCATCGGAGGGAGCGTGCGCATCCTGAACCTGCACCATACCGCCTTTGTCCCTGTCTTTCGCGCCATGGGCCACGAGGTGCTCTCGCTCGGCACCACGGCCGAGTGCGACGTGCGGCTCACCGAGGCGCTTTCCCGAAACAGGCTTGGGGAACTGCTCGCCGCCCGCTTTCCCGATCCCGACTGCGTGTTCTGGTTCGATTCCTGCGAAGTGCCCTGGGTTTTCGGTTTGGAGACTTTGCCCACGCTTACCATCGGCTATTCCGTGGACCAGTACATGCACCCCTGGCATGTGCCGTACAGCGCGGCGTTTGACGCCTTTTTCGTGGCGCAAAAGGATTTTCTGCCGCTTTTTACCGACTGCCCGACGGACCGCCCCGCCTTCTGGTCGCCGCTTTTCTGCAATCCCCGGCGCGACAGGGATGCGCAGCAGGTGCGCGATATCCCTGTTTCCTTTGTCGGCACCCTGGATGGCCGGGTCAATACCACCCGACGCGCCTTTCTCGACGCTTTTCGCCAGCGCGCGCCGCTTTTCGCCACTTCCGGCAGCTATGTGCCGGTCTTTCAACGCAGCCGCATCGTGCTGAACCAGAGCGCCGCCGGGGAGCTCAATTTTAGGATTTTCGAGGCCATGGCCTGCGGCGCCACCGTTTTGACCGAGGACACCGGAAACGGCCTGCATGACCTTTTTACGCCCGGGGAGAACATCCTGACCTACAAGCGCGGCGACCCGGCCGATGCCGCCCGCGTGGCGCTTGCCGCTCTGGCCGATCCGCACTGCGACGACTTCGCCGCCGCCGGCAAGCGTTCGGTGCTCGCCCATCACACCATCACCCAACGGGCCAAGACCATCCTCGACACGGCCAAAAGCCTGATCGCTTCCCGCGCCCCGGCCAAACGTCTGGCCCAACTCCCCACGACAAACAACGAGGTGCGCAAGGCCTACGCCATGCTGGCCGTGGACGAGCACCTGCCGCTCCCTGACGCCCAGCGGCGTTTCTTTCTGAGTATGGCAAACTGTGCCGGGGGGAAACCTTTCTGAAGAAAGGTTCTCCCCCCGGGCCCCCTTTCCAAAGACTTTTAGCGGTTACAGAGTGTTATCGCTACAACATCTGTAACCGTAAAAAGTTTTTCGGAGGGGAGAGCGCGAGAGGGGGACCCTTTTTTCAAAAAGGGTCCCCCTCTCGCAATTTCTTTTCCTCTTCTCTTTTCTCATCTCTTCTCATACGGGCGTGCGTAGGGGTCGGAGGTTTTGTCGCCCGTGCGGAGGGACTTTTTCCAACCCATCTCGGCGATGCGCAGATAGAGCCGGCCGGGCATGGGGCAGGGCACCTGGATATTGGGGCTGGACAGATCGTTTTGGGTTGCCTCGTCGACGAGGAGCGCCGCTTTTTCCTCCAGGGCCTGCCGGGCGCGACGTCCCATGAAACCGAGCTTTTCCAGTTCCCGGCCCGTATAGAATCCGCCTCCGCCGACGGACACCCCGCCCAGCCAAGCGAAACCCAGTTGCGACGCCGCCAGTCGGCATCCTTCCAGGGCGGCGTCGTTATTGCGCGCTTCGGGAAAGCCGCAGTTGGCGATGGCCACAAAGCCGGTTTGCCGGGTGGCGGCGGTTCCGGGGCCAAGCGCGGCCAGCTGGCTGAGGACAGCCGTCACATGGCCCGGCAGAAAATCGCCGTAGAGCGGAAAGGCAAGGGCAACGCCGTCCGCCTGCTCCACCAGCGTGACGAGCCGATCGAAAACCTCCGCCTTTTCGGCGGCTTCCAAGAGGCTCACGGTTTCCGTTCGCGCGCCCCGGTCGGACAGGCATTTCGCCAGATAACCGCCGAGCATGCCGGAAACGCTGCCGGCGCGTTTCGGCGAACCGTTGCAGATGACGATTGTGGGCCGCGTGGTGGGAGCGGGGCGTTGGCCAAAGGAAAAGGCCTGTTTGAGCTTCGCGCGCCAGGTTTCCGGGGTCGCATCCGCCTGGACAACGCATGACGCTTTGCGGGCAGAACCCAGATTGGCCGCATTGCGATCCAAAAGCCCTTGAAAAAGGCGCTCCTGCTCGACATCCCGGTGCGGCAACCAGCCAAGGCTGATGACGTCGGGATTGCGGCCGTAGCGCAGGGGATGTCGCGTACGGCCCTCGACCTTGCGGAAAAACGGCAGCAGGGTGGGGAGCACGCAACGCTCGAGGACCGTCTTCATCTGTCCGGACAATCCGCCAAAGACAATGGGCGAGGCGAAGACAACCGCATCGGACGCGATCAGCCGGCCGGCAAGCTCCCGGCACGGGTCGTCGATCAGGCACCGGCCGGGCGTCTTGATCCAACAGCCGAAGCAGCCCTTGCAGGGTGACACGCAAAGACGTTCCACATCGACCACATCCAGGACATAGCCGGCCTCTTGGGCCGTTTCCCGCAACAGGCCGCGAAACACGTCTTTTGCCGCGTCAGACTGCCCGAGCCCGTCAAAAAACAAACATTTTTTTGCCATACCGATTCCTCCCGGAGTGGATCTATGTTGGCAATGGCAACATCTGTGTAACTTCCCATGTGGACATCGTCAACATTTTTTGCTTCAATACCGGACAAGGAACACGACGACCCATCATGCATGACGACGCCTATCACCACGGCAATCTACGGAAGGCTTTGCTCGATGCCGGCGAACGGCTGCTGGAGCGGGACGGAGGAGGGGGCCTCAGCCTGCGGGACCTGGCCCGCACGGCCGGCGTGAGCCATGCCGCGCCATATCGGCACTTCGCCTCCAAGTCCGACCTGCTGGCCGCTTTGGCGACGCGCGGTTTCGACCGGCTGCATGACAAGCTGGACAATATCTCGGCCGATGCGAACCTGGACGCCCGGGGGCAATTCCTGGCGTCTTGCAAATGCTACATCGACCTCGGCGTCGCGTGGCCGGCCATGTACCGGCTCATGTTCGGCGACGCCGCGCGGCTGGACCACTCGAACCCGGAATTGCGGGAAGCGGGGAAGGGGGCCTTCGACTCGCTGGTCGCGTCCATCGTACGGGGCCAGGAAGCGGGTTTTTTCCGCCAGGGACCGCCCCATGTCCTGGCCGTGACCGTGTGGTCCCTGGTCCATGGGCTGACGGATTTGGCCATCGCGGGGCAATTGTCGATGGATTGCGACCTTGCCCCGGATGGCGAGGACGTCAGCGACGCGGCCTGCGCCTTGCTGCTCAGCGGTCTTGCGCTTCCCGACCGGCACCCCTGACTGTGACGCGTTCCACCACCCTGCGGTAATAGTCCGCGTCCCGCTCCAGGTTGACCGGCCGGCGACGGCGGGCATTGACCTTCATGATCAAGTAATTGAGCTTTTGCATCTGCCGGTAGCGTTCCTGCTCGTCGGTTGCGGCGGCAAGCAGCTCGGCGGCCGTGATGATCTCTTTTTCCTGGGTCAGCTCTTCGGGCACATAACCGGCGTTTTTGAGGATCTTGTAGGCCATGCGCAGGTCCTCGGGGATCATGGAATCGTCCTCGAAAACGATCTTCTTGCCCTTGCCCTCGAGGTTCTCGAAATCCCCATTGCGCATGGACGCGGCAATGCGCTCCTCGGCGATGATGCTCACGGCCTGCAAAAACATGGCGTCACCTCATCATTGCTGTCGCATGAATTTCTGGATGCGCGGCAGACCGCCGTCGAGCCAGGCCACGACCTTGGGCACGATCCGGCCCAGGGCATCGGAGGCCGCATTGGCCACGGCGTCGCCGCTGAAATTGTCCAGCGGCGCATAGGCGTTGAAGTCCCCGCTGGAAATACGCGTTCCCAGATTCCGGGACCACAGGTCAAGGTGGATCGACACCACGAACCGGCCGCCATCGGTTTCGTCCACGTTGAACGCGGTGAGCTGGCCGGTCAGGACCGCGTCATGGGTCACGCGCGGCTGGTAATCGACCGGGGTCAGGCTCGCGGACTGGCATTCGATGCCGTGGCGCAGGGCCTGTCCCACCAGGTCCTGGGGCGCGCCTTCCCAGTAGTACTGGAGGCTCGCGGTCAGCACATTGTCGTGGGCGGTCAGGACCGCGGTGCGATCCAGGTTCTCCAGGGCCTTGAGCGGCTTGATCCCGAGGGGCAGGCGCTGCTGGGCATTGGCGGAACCGGGGCAGGGGCCTTGGCCCAGATCCACCCGCAGGTATTGCTGGGGCGGCGGCGGCTTGCCGAAACATCCGGCAAGGCTCGCGGCCAGGATCAGGCTGAAAACAATCCAAACGGCGACATGGGAAAAACGCTTCATATCATCTGCCCGCTGGCGGCCGGATAAGCTCCCAGGGCCGCTCGCGCAGCCGGCCCATGAGGTCTTTGACTTCCCGACTCGTCCGGTTGAGGTTTTTGAGAATATCTTCCAGCTGTTCCTGGTCGTAATTGAAGCCCTGGCGCACGTCGGTGACCAGTCCGCCGATGCCGTCGGTTTTGCGCTGGATGTTTTGCAGCGTCTTGACCAGTTCCTTTTCCACGGAGGCCACGGCCTTGGCCATGCGCCTTAGCGACGCGTCCAACGTCTCGGCCGCCTTGCCGCCCTTAGCCGAGAGCCTGTCCCAATTGGTCCGGAAATCGTTGGCCGCCCGGCGCAAATCCTCCACCAGCTTGGGCGTGTTTTCCAGGGCCCGGCGCAGGGATTCGGTATTTTCCTTGCTGAAGAGCTTGTCGATGTTGTCGGCGATGTCGTTTATTTTCGGACGGATGTCATCGAGCAAATCACCGGCCTTGGCCGCCAGCTCCTGCAGGTCCATGGTGGGAAGGGAAGGAATCGTCCCTCCGGGCGCAAGACGCTCCCCGGGCGCGCCGCGCAAATCGAGCAGCACGTAGTAATCGCCCACCAATCCCTTTTGGGCGATGCGGGCCACGGTCCCGGTGTAAAGCGGAAATCCCTGCCTGATGTCGATTTCCACGGCGATGTAGTGCGGATCGGTCGGGTCGAGATCGATGGACGCCACCCGGCCGATGTCCAGGCCGGCGTATTTGACCGTGCGGCCGGGGCTCAGGTCCTTCACCGACGTGAACCGGATGAGGTAGTGGTCGTATTTGACCCAGAACCAGTTCCCGCCAAGGACCACCATAAACGCGCCCAGGATGCACAGACCGAGCAGCAACGTTCCGTAGGCCTTGAGGTAATCCGAACGACTCGCCTTGGCAGACAGCATCATTTCCCCCCGGTCGCGGCGGGCGGAGCCGCCATGGCATGCCGGCGCGACACGAGGTCGGCCCAGGGCTCTTCGAGTATCCGGCTTTCCCGGGACGGCATCCGTCGCAGGAACTGGATGATGAACGGATCGTCGCAGGACGCCAGATCGGCCAGGGACCCCTGGAACAGCATCCGGCCGTCGCCAAGCACCACCACATGGTCGGCAATGGCGTAAAGACTTTCCAGGTCGTGGGTCACGACCACGATGGTCATGTCGAAAGTGGCCTTGAGCTCGAGCACGAGCTGGTCCATATCGGCGGCCGTAATGGGGTCCAGACCCGACGTCGGTTCGTCGCACAAGAGCACGGCCGGATCGAGGGCCATGGCCCGGGCCAGTCCGGCCCGCTTGCGCATGCCGCCGGAAAGCTCGCTCGGGAAATACGCCATGAAATCGCCCAGACCCACCAGCCGCAGCTTGAGCCCGACCACTTCCTCGATGAGCGAATCGGAGAGTTCCGTGTGTTCTCGCAGGGGCAGGGCGATATTCTCGCCCAGGCGCAACGAGCCCAAGAGCGCCCCGTCTTGAAAGAGCACTCCCATGTGCCGGCGCATGACCAGCCGCTCACCGGCGTCCATTGCAGCCATGTCGCGGCCGCCGAGGACGATGCGCCCGGACTGGATGGGCACCAGCCCGATGATGTTGCGCAACAGTGTGGATTTGCCGCAGCCCGAGCCGCCGAGGATCACGCTGATTTTCCCGCCGGGGAGGGTGGTTTCCACCCCGGAGAGGACCACCCGCTCGCCGTATCCGACGCAGACGTCCTGCAAGCTGATATCCGGCGATTCCAGGCGACCCGCCACGCAACGCTCCTTGTTTCAGCGGAAGATATAATTGAGGGCCGTAAAAAACAAATCCAAAAGGATCATGAGGAAGATGGATTGCACCACCGCCCGGGTCGTGCGCCGCCCGACGTCGGCCGCGCCCTCCCGGGCCAAAAATCCCTGCCAACAGGAGATGATGGTGATGGTTACGCCAAAGCCGGCGCTTTTGACCAGCCCCGAGAGCAGGTCGCGCATGGTCAGAAATCCGGCGGTCTGGAGAAAATAGGCCTTGCCGGAAAGCCCCAGGGCCAGGGCGGAAAAGATGCCGCCGGCCGATATGCCGATGCAGTCCCCCCACAGGGTGAGCAGCGGGGCCATGACGCACATGGCCGCGAATTTCGGCCAGACCAGAAACCGCACCGGGTCCACGCCCATGACCTCCAGGGCGTCGATCTCCTCGGAAATGCGCATGGTGGCGATTTCGGCGGTAAAGGCCGCGCCGGCCCGGCCGGCCAGGATGAGGCAGGTGAGAAGCGGCCCGAGTTCGGTGATGATGGAATAGCCGACCAGATTGGCCACGTAGCTCATGGCCCCGACCTTTTCCAGCTGGGTGGCCGATTGCAGGGCCAGAATGATGCCGACGCAGGCGGAAATGATGCTGATGATCGGCAGCGAATCCGCCCCGATCCAGGCCATGTGCGACCAAGTGCGCGAGCGCAGATACGTCTTGGTGCGTCGCAGCGGGTTTACCGTGCCCCTGGCGCACCGCATAAGCCCCGAAACCAACCAGACAAGTGTGGCCGCTTCCCCCTGCGCCATGTGTCATGTCTCCCGATTGGGGAGGAAGCGAGAGGGGAAACCCTTTAAAAAGGGTTGTCCCCTCTCGCGCTCTCCCCTTCCTAAATTTTTCATCGGGAGTCGGCCTTCCTAACAGCCCACCCCGATACCCCTTTGAAAGTCTTTGGAAAGGGGGTCCGGGGGAAAACTTTTCTTCAGAAAAGTTTTCCCCCGGTTCTTTCTTTTCCTCCCCTTAGTCGGGCAGCCCGAACAGATCGGACAGTTGCGTCAGGTTGAAGAGCTTGCGGACCTGGGGCGAAATCGACCGGATAGCCACCGTTCGGTCCGCTTCCGCCAGTTGTTTGCGCAGCTCGAGCAAAAGGGCCAGGCCGGAGCTGTCGATATAGGTCAAATCCGCCAGATCCAACTCGATATGTTTCCCGGCCTTGCCGACAAGCTCCCACAGCCGTTCCCTGACCGCGGGCGTAACCGAAAAATCAATTTCACCCGAAAAAGCGATCACACCGGGGTCGCTTCCGGCCGTGAGCCGCCAAGGGACTTCTTTGTGCGCGTCGTGGTCGTTCAAACCCGTAAGCCTCCCTGCGTCCCCGCGTTTCTTGAATCCTCTCGGCCCGAAGCGCCGCCGGATCGAGCGGCCAAGGCCAGGCCGGATGCTTATTGCCCGTTGTCCTCGACGCCGAACGTTCCGGCCAATCCGAAATGCTCGAGCAGCCCGGCCAGTTCCCGGCGCGAACTGTAATGGAAGGTGATCTTGCCGTGATCGACCGAACCCGCCGCCTTGGCCATGACCCCGGCCCGTTCCGTAAGCGGTCCTTCGATGTCGCGCAGCACCTGTTCCAGAACGCTTTTCCTGGCCGGACGCGCGGTCTTTTCCCGGGCGGGCTTGACGCCGCCCTCAGGCAGTTTCCCGTGCATTTTGGCGTATGCGGCCGCATCTTCCGCCTCGCGCACGCTGCATCCCGTTTCCACGATGCGCCGCCACAAGGCCTCGCAAAGGGCCGGATCGGCAACGGACAACAGCGCCCGGGCATGGCCGGCGGAGAGGGCTCCTTTGGCCAGGTCCTCCTGCATGGGCGCGGGGAGCTGCAACAGGCGCAGGGCGTTGGCCACGGCCGGGCGGCTTTTGCCCACTTTTTTGGCCAGGGCGTCCTGGCTCATGCTGAAGCGGGTCAGAAGCAGATGCAGGCCGTTGGCCTCCTCCATGGGGTTCAGGTCCTCGCGCTGGAGGTTTTCCACCATGGCCAGGGCCAGGCTTTGCTCGTCGTCCACTTCCCGCACGAGCACCGGGATTTCGGTCAGGCCAGCCAGCCGAGCGGCCCGCCAGCGGCGTTCGCCGGCCACGATTTCATGGGACGCGCCCGAAACGTCGGCCACGGGTCGCACCAGCACGGGCTGCAACAATCCCTGTTCCCGGATGGAGGCCGCCAAATCGGCCAGGGCGTCCTGGTCGAACGCCCGACGCGGCTGTTCCGGGTTGGGGCGGATGGCGTCCAGGGCAAGGGTTTGCACGTCCTCCCCGGACTTGTCGTCCCGATAGCCGCCGAGCAGGGCTTCGAGTCCCCTGCCGAGTCCTTTCTGGGCCTGCGCCATGCCATATTCCTTCTTGCAACGTTTGCGCGTCACGTCGTATCCGTGGCCGGACTTGACGCGCGACACGGGAACGTTACCTTCTTTTCATGCCTTTTGAAATGGCTGTCCGGTGACGCCCTCGCGCCAATCCATCAAACCGTTCAAGGAGCCCTTCGTGCCACCCATCTCATCCCATTTCCTGGAACTCTACGATGCCGCCGGCGCCTTGCGCGGCGTACGGTTAAGCCCCGAGTTGTGGGAAGCCGTCAAGGACAAAGTTTTGCCCGCCATCGAGAAAGCGGTGTATGCGCTGGACCCGTCCTGTCGCCCCCAGCCCGAGGAACGTCCCGAACCCATCGGGGACTGGGAGACCTTGCTCGCCTATTGGGATTTCACCTATCAGCCGACGTACGACGTGAGCTGCGCCCATTGCGGCGCTTCGACTCCCGACTGGCGGCGGGACGACCCGCGCAAGTTCCGTTTGCGCGCGGCCAATCTTGGGGGACTGGTAACCTTCCAGTGCCAGACCTGCAAGTCCCTGGTGCTCAAAAAGCATTTCAAGAAGCATCTCACCGTGGAATGCCAGCCGTTCGTGGAGCATAAATAACCGATTCGACCACGATACAAAAGGCCGCTTCCGGTTGGAAGCGGCCTTTTTTTTGTTTCACGTGAAACACGCCGTCGGGAGTGCCGCCCCATGGATCAGCCCAACGGGCGCGGGCACAGAAAGAAGACTGCCCGAAAATCAGACGGGCTGGCGGCGGACCACTTCCTGGGCCAGGGACAAATAGGCGGAAGCTCCACGGGATTTGACGTCGTGGGTCAGGACGGGCTTGCCGTAGCTCGGGGCTTCGGACAGCCGGATATTGCGCGGAATGAGGGTCTGAAAATAAAGCTTGGGAAAACATTTCCAGATCTCGCGCTTGACGTGGCGATTAAGCTTGTTGCGGCCGTCGTACATGGTCAGGACGACGCCTAGCAGGGAAAGCCGGTTGTTGAAGCGCTTGCGCACCTGGTCAAAGGTCCGCAACAATTGGGCGATGCCTTCCAAGGCGTAATATTCGCATTGCAGCGGCACCAGCAATTCGCTGGCCGCGCACAAGGCGTTCAGCGTCACCAGTCCCAGCGACGGCGGGCAATCGAGCAGGACATAATCATAATCGGCCTGCAAGCCTTCGATCAAAGCCCGAAGGAAATATTCGCGACGGGGTTTATCCACCAGCTCGATATCGGCGGCAACCAGATCCGGACCGGAAGGCAGCACGTGTAAAAAGGGGAGTTCGGTGCCAACGACGGCGTCCTTGGCCCGGGCCGGCTCATACAGCACCGTATAGAGATTTTCGTCGACCTTGTCGGGATAAATGGAAAGACCGCTGCCGGCGTTGGCCTGCGGATCACAATCGATCAGCAGGGTTTTTTTTTCCATGACCGCCAGCGAAGCGGAAAGATTGACGGCCGTCGTGGTTTTGCCGACGCCGCCCTTTTGATTGGCAATAACGATGACCCGCGCCATGAGCCCTCCTTGATCCCATACGATCAGCCAGGGCGCAACGCGCCGCGGCGCAGACATGTTTCACGTGAAACAATAAAGACTAGTCGCGGAACATGCGATGGCAATACGATTGCGCGTCGTCCAGGGATTCAACGAGCATGACGCATCCTTCCACGTCGCCCTTTTTGACGGCATTAAGCAGCTGTCCGGCAAGATGGGAAAAATCCTCGGCCTCGTCCATCCAGTTTTCATCGGCTTGCTGATGCAGACGCTGGGCCAAGCGGGCCAAACGATTCACATCCGCTTCTTCAGGAAGGCTGGCTTCCGCCACCTGGCTTTGGATTTTCGAGAATACCGTTTCAAGATCACGTTTCGTGGTCTGGAATTCCATTACCTGGGTCCGTCCTTGAGGCAGTTTGAACGTTGGTAACAGCTTCGATTAGTGTACCTTATCCATCCTGTCAACATCAAGCCCGAAAATATTGCCTATACCACTCAATAAAACGGGCAATACCCGTTTCAATAGGCGTCGACGGCTTAAATCCGACGTCACGAATCAAATCGTCGACATTCGCATACGTCGCGGGTACGTCGCCGGGCTGCAACGGCAACATCTCCTTGATCGCTTTCTTGCCCAAGGCATCTTCGATGGTCTCGATAAAGCGCATAAGAGACACGCTGTTGTTGTTTCCAATGTTGTACAAACGGTAGGGCGCGACGCTGCTGCCCGGATCAGGGGAAGCGGGATTCCAATCAGGATTGGGTGTGGCCGTATTTTGCGTCACGCGAACAACACCTTCGACAATATCATCAATATAGGTAAAGTCGCGTTCCATGCGCCCGTGATTGAACACCTGGATAGGCTTGTCTTCCAATATGGCCTTCGTAAACAAGAAAAGCGCCATATCCGGCCGTCCCCAAGGACCGTACACCGTAAAAAAACGCAATCCCGTGCACGGAAGCCCATACAAGTAGCTGTAGGAATGGGCCATCAGCTCGTTGGATTTCTTGGACGCCGCATACAAGCTGATGGGGTGGTCCACATTGTCATGCACGGAAAAAGGCATGGTCGTATTGAGACCATAGACGGAACTTGAGGAAGCGAAGACGAAATGGTCGACTTTATGCTGCCGGCAATTTTCCAGGATGTTGAAGTAGCCGAGCAGATTCGTTTGAATATAGGCGTCGGGATGCGTCAGGCTGTGCCGAACGCCCGCCTGGGCGGCCAGGTTGACCACATGGCTGAATTTGCCTTCGTCGAAAAGGCGATCCATGGCCTGCCGGTCGGCCATATCGGCCTTGGCGAAACGGAACTGCTTCTCGGCGGCGAGAATATCGATGCGATCCTGTTTGAGCGCCACGGAGTAATAGGGGCTCATGTTGTCCAGGCCGGTCACGGTGTGACCCATGGACAGAAATCGACGGCATAAATGGAAGCCGATAAATCCGGCGGCGCCGGTGACAAGAATGTTCATGGTTCCTCTGGATAGCTGTAAAAAAGCCCGCCGATTGCAAAACGCCTCTTTGGCGGTGCGATCACGCGTCGCCAGGCTGTTTGGCTTGTGACGGATCGGATGGCGCCTCAACTGTGGAATCGGGTTTCGGATTCGTTGCCGCGAGGTCCGGCGCAAGGTCCGGTTGGGGTGACGCGGCGTGGCTCGGAACATGAAAAAAAGAGCGGATAAAATCAAGAGGAATGGGCAAAATAGTGGCGGCATGGCTTTCAGCGGCCATTTCGCGCATGGTTTGCAGATAGCGCAGTTGCAAGGCTTCTGGGCGCACGGCGATGATGGCCGCGGCCTGGGCCAGTCGCGAGGCGGCCTGATATTCGCCCTCGGCATTGATGACTTTGGCCCGGCGCTCGCGTTCGGCTTCGGCCTGCTTGGCCATGGCCCGCTGCATTTCCTGGGGCAAATCGATGTATTTGAGCTCCACGTTGGCGACCTTGATGCCCCAGGGGCCGGCATGCTGGTCGAGAATGGTCTGGACCTGCTCGTTGACCTTGTCCCGGTGGGCCAGGATCTCGTCGAGCTCCACGCCGCCGCAGACGCTGCGCAGGGTGGTTTGGGAAATCTGGGAGGTCGCGTACATGTAATCCTCGACCTCGAGGATGGCCTTTATAGGCTCGACCACCCGGAAGTAGACCACGGCATTGACCTTGATGCTGACGTTGTCGCGGGTGATGACGTCCTGGTTGGGCACGTCCATGGCGAAGGTGCGCATGGAGACCTTGGTCATGCGGTCGATGATGGGAAAAAGCAGGATAAGCCCTGGTCCCTTGGCCCCGATGATGCGGCCAAGCCGGAAAATGACGCCGCGTTCGTACTCGTTGAGCACCCGAAGCGAGGTGACGACAATAAAAATGATAATGGCCAGGATGGGGATAAACGCGTACATGGCTCCTCCTTTACCGGTTCTCAGTAAAAGTCGGGGGGACTTCCTCGGTCGACACGACAAGCGTCATGCCTTTTGCGGCGACGATGTGCACGGACTGGCCGGGCTGGGGCCGGCAATCGACGCAACGGGCATCAAGGGTAGCGTTCCAGATTTCCCCGTTGACAAAGACCTTGCCCGTTTTCCCCGTGAAATGACGGACCGTGGCGATCTGGCCGACAAGGGCCTCCAGACCGGAGCGGGGCTTTTGCCGTTGGGCCTTGGCCACGATCCAACCGGCCAAAAGCAGGATCAGGGAAACGCCGGCCACGGTCGGGGCGATGACGGAAAGCGGCAGGCCGGGATGGCCGTTGTGGCGGAAAAGCAGCATCGATCCGGTAAAAAGCGCGGCCACGCCGGCCACGCTCAAAAGGCCGTAGCTGGTCACATGCAGTTCCAGTAAAAAAAGACCGCCGCCAAAAAGCAGCAACAATAAGCCCGTAACGTTGGTCGGCAGGATGGACAGGGCGTAAAGGGCCGGCAGGATGCACAATCCGCCGATAACGCCGGGCAAAATGGCCCCTGGCGTGGTCAGTTCGAAGAAAAGGCCGGCAACGCCGATCAGGAGCAGAATATACGCCACCTGCGGATCGAGCAGCCAGGTCAGAACACCGTAGCGCCAACCGGGGTCATAGGCCGTGACGACCACGGCATCCGGGGAAAAGCGCAGGACCTTGCCGCCGGATTCGATGCCGCGCTTGCCGATCTGGGTCAAAAGATCCAGCTGGTCGACGGCAATGAAATCCACCACACGTTCGCGCACCGCCTCGGCGGCGGTCAGGTTTTCGGCATTGGCCACAAAACGCTGGTACCATTTGGCGTTGCGGCCATGGGAAAGTGCCATCCCGCGCACCAGGCTTTCCAAGTCGTTTTTGATCTTCTTGTGCAGCGTCTTGCCAAGGTCGCCGCCGCCCGGGCCCACGGGCGAGGCGGACCCGATGGTCGTATCCGGAGCCATGGCGGCTACGGAAGCGGCGGCCACAAGAAAGACCCCGGCCGAGGCGGCCCTGGCCCCGGAAGGGGCGATCCAGATGACGATGGGCACAGGACTGCCGAGGATGGAGGTCACCATGCGGCGCATGGGCTCGATGCCGCCGCCGGGCGTATCGAGGCGCAGGATGAGCAAGGCGGCGCCGCCCTTTTTGGCCGCGGCAATGGCCCCGTCAAGCATGTCGGCCTGGGCCGGCGAGATGGAGGCGCTCAAGGTCGCCGTAAAAACGGCAATGGGCGCTGATTGGGCCCGGGAAAGCGTTGGAATGAAAAAGAGCGGGGCGATGAGCAGGAAAGCGGAAAAAAAGCGCTTACCCGCCGCCAAGGGCATCGAGAGCGTCATGCCAGGCCTCCATGTCGCCGCCGAGAAGCCTTTCGGGATCGGCGAGCACGACAGGTTCGAGATCGGGCAGGTGACCATGCCAGGATTTCGTGGTTTCGGGAGAAAGCGCGCCAAAGACCGCCAGAACGGCCGGCCGCATAAGCCGCAGGCCGGTGAGGAAAATGGCCGTGTCACGTTCCCGTTCGGCGGCGTCCGGCAAACAGTAGGGCCAAAAGGCCACGGCATTGGCCCCGGAAAGGTCCAATTCCTGGATAAGCCGCCGCCAGAGCTTGCCGCGCCTGGGATCGGCCCGGCCGGTCATGTCCAGGGACAACGCCTCGTAAGTCAGGACAATGCGGGGATGCTCGGGCGCTTTGGCGAAGATCGCGGGCCAGGGCTTGGGCCAGGCCGCCGGGTCCTCGCCGACCTGGACAGGCGGTTTCACGGGTTCGGGCGCAACATCCGGCGCGGGTTCGGCCTGGAGGGCAGACTCGCGCTCGGGCGCGATCTCCGCGACCGCCTCGGCCAGTGGATCGACGTAAAAATAGCGGATGCCCGCCTGCTGCCAGACGCGAAGCCGTTCCGGCACGTTTAAAAGCGAATCGTTGAGTCCCATATTTTCCAGGCGATTTCCGTTTTCGGCGCGCTTTCCCAGTGCTCGTCACGGCCATTAGCGGCAAGGACAATGGCCTCATTGTCCGATGCCGCAAACCCGGCATCGGCCCGACCGATGGGGTTGGCCACGATCAGGTCGCAGTTTTTGCGCCTGAGCTTTCCCTTGGCGTTTTCCAGCAAATTGTCCGTTTCGGCGCAAAAGCCGACAAGCTTCTGGCCGGCGCGCTTTTTTTGGCCCATTGCCGCCAGGATATCATGGGTGGGAGAAAATGTCAGGGTCAGTTCCTTGCCGGCCGCATCCTTTTTGAACTTGCCGCCGCCGGGATGCGGAACAGGCGAAAAATCGGCTACCGCCGCGGTCATGACGGCCATGTCGCAGGCCGGCCAAGCGGCCAGGCAGGCCTCGTGCATCTGGCCGGCGGTTGTGACCGGAACAACCGTGACGTCGGCCGGAAACCACCAGGAAACAGGGCCGGAAACCACCGTCACCGAGGCGCCGCGCAACCAGGCGGCCATGGCCAGGCAGGCCCCCATGCGGCCGGTGGACGGGTTGGACCAGAAGCGGGCGGCATCGAAATATTCGCGGGTCGGTCCAAGACTCACCAGCACCTTTTTTCCGGCCAGATCCTGGGGGGTGAGGGCCTTGAGGATGGCCGTGAAAATGGCGTCCTCCTCGGCGAGCCTGCCCTGGCCGGATTCGCCGCAAGCCATCTCCCCGCAATCGGGCATGACGCCGATGACGCCGCGCGAACAAAGCGTCGCCCAATTGGCCTGGGTGGCGGCCGCCTTCCAAAGCCGGGGGTTCATGGCCGGAGCAACGACCACAGGCCCTTCGAAGGCCAGGGCCTGACAGGCGAGCAAATCGCCGGCCAGACCGCAGGACAAACGGGCCAGGATGTCGGCCGTGGCCGGAACGACAGCCAGGACGTCGGCGGCCTGAGCCGGTGCGAGATGGGCGAAATTGGCCGCTTCCGGGGAAAACATGTCGGTGTAAACGGGATCGGCCCCCAAGGCCTCAAAGGAAAGCGGAGTGACGAAACGTTGGGCGGCCGTGGTCAAGGTCACGCCCACGGACGCGCCCGAGGCGACAAGCCGTCGCAGAAGGGACAGCACCTTGAAGGCGGCAACGGAACCGGTCACGCCGAGATGGACGCGACGGCCACTATATCCTTTGAAATCACAATGTGTTGACGTCATAAAGCCTTCCTGCGGCTATGGGAAATAAGCAGCCGGATGATGGGGGTATACGGCAAAGGCGGGAGAAGCGTAAAGGTCAGGTCGGGGGTGGTCCATGGACAAGGCGGCCACATTGCGCTTCCGTGGCGCTTTGCGGGAACTGTTGCGGCGACCGGCCGCAAACGGCGTAGTCGTGTATCCTGTGACGCGCGAAGCCTCGATCAAGGACGTCATCGAGGCCCTGGGGCCGCCCCACACCGAAATCCACGGCATCATTGCCGACGATCGGCCGGTCGGATTCGAACACAGGCTGGCCCCGGGCGAGCGCATCACAATCGAACCGGCCGTTTTCCCCATCGACGTCTTCACCCCGACCCTGCTGCGGCCGACACCGCTTCCCCTTCCTAAGCAGCGTTTCGTTGCGGACGCCAATGTCGGCCGGCTGGCCACGCTCCTGCGGCTGCTCGGATACGACGCGGTCTACGATCGTGACATGGAAGACGGAGAGCTGGCCCGCATCGCCGCGGAAGAAGGGCGTATAGCCCTGTCCCGGGACGTCAGCTGCCTGAAGCGGTCCAAGATCATGTATGGCCGGCTGATCCGGGCCAACGATCCGCAGGAACAGTTGCGCGACATCCTGCGCGCCTTCGGGCTGACCCCGCCTTACGGCGCGTTCACGCGCTGCCTGCGCTGCAACCGGGAGCTTGCGCCGGTGGATAAAAAGGACATCCTGGACCGGCTGTTGCCGAAGACAAAGCGCTATTACGAAAAATTCTCGATGTGCCCGGAGTGTGGCCGCATCTATTGGGCGGGCTCGCATTACGAGCATATGCGGGGATGGATACGGGAGATTCTTAAAGGGGAGGAGACAATCAGCCGTTGAGTCCCTTGTCGCGGTACAGGGCCAGATGCCATTCGTAAATGCGCTGGGCCATGTCGTCGATGACGTTGTCCATAATCTTGTTCCACTCCACCTTGCCGGACTCCGCCTGACGCACGCCGTTGGCCACGAATTCCACCCCCAAGGTGATGTCATGGGAGACGGGATCGGGCCGGATGTTGTTGATCTTGCCGACCAGCCAGTATTCACCGCGCAGTTTCGGGCTGTTCTCCTCGAAGGTGAAAAAGAGGATGAAGCGATCGCCCTTTTGCGGGGAAAGCCCTTTTTCCTTAAGCAGATCGCGCCGCAAGAGCAGGCGGAGGCCGCCGGCCGAGATGTTTTCCAGAAGCGCCAGGGAATTTTTGAAATGACCGTGGGAGACGGTGGGCTTGGCCAGGTCGAAGCCGCCGGCGGCATCGTAGCGCCAAAGCGCGATATGCGTGAACTGGTCCATGGAGGGCTTCATGCGCAGGCTTTTGCGGCGTTGGGCCCCTTGCAGGGAACCGGGGAAGGAAACGGCGATCTGCGGAAGTTTTTCGGATTGGTTGCGGATGCGCAAAATGGTCGTGGCAAAGGTATAAAATATTTCCCGGTGGCGCTGCTCGCGTTCAACAATCTTAAAAAAACATTCGATTCTCTGGCCGACGAAACGTTCCTTAAGCGTGGACAGGCCGCTGAGCTCCAGCACGAGCCCGGCGTCGTTCATGGCCATGATGCTTGCCGTAACGCCGGTGAGGCTGGTGGCCTGCTGATCGAACTTGACGTGGACCTTGGAACGCTGGGCCATGGCTTCGTCCAGGATGCCGGCATTGCGCCGATGTTCCTGTTCTTCCTCACGGGGGGATTTCTTCTTGCGCAGCATGTCCAGGACCATGTCGTGGTATCCAACAGAATTATTTCAGATATTTCAGTTTTTGCGCAACCGCCAGCGGGTTGGGATACATATCGCGCACCTGTTCATAATACTTTCGGGCCGCTTTCTTGTCATGTCCGTCTTCGGATAACTGGCCCAGGGCAAAGCCGGCCTCACCACGAACGGAAGCGGGAAGACGCTTGTCGGCAAAAAGCTCCTGCAAAATCGGTTCCGCTTCCTGAAGCCGGTCCAGCTGCATCAAAAGCCGGGCCTTGGACAAATCGCACTGGGATCGTTGCCCGGGATCGGTCACCTTTGTCCGGCAAAGCGTATAGGCCTCGAGGGCTCCGGCCGTATCCCGGGCCTGGATGCGCGCATGGGCCAGTTCCCGGCAGGCTTTGGCCAGCATGCCCGTATCCAGGCCGGGAAGGGCGATGACGCGCGTCAGCTGCTTCGTCGCCCCGTCGTAATCCTTCCCCTCCAGCCGCAGGCTTGCGGCCCGCAGGGACAGGCTGGCCTGTACGGCGGGATTGCCGGCGTTTTCAAGCAGCGCCGTCTCCAGGAGCAGGGCGGCTTTTCGCGGGGAGACGCGGATATCCTGGCTGATATCCGCAAGCCTTTGCCAGGCTTCGAGCCGCGCCGTGCCTTTGGGAAAGCGTTCCAGGTAGGTCTGGTAGTCGTGTTCGGCGTCGCCGTAGCGACCGTCGAGAAAGGCCTGTCTGGCTCCGTCGAGAAGCGCGTCCCCGGGCGATCTCTCAGGCCCGTGGCAGGCGGCCTGAACAAAAAACAGAACAATCAGGCCGCCTGTCAGGAAGGGCTTCAGGAAAGCTCGGACGTTTGACACTGGATGGGATCGCTCGGATCGACCAGATCGAATCCGGTGACCGTCACTTCGCCCTCCATGCGCACGAGCATCACGCCCTGGGTGGCGCGGCCCACGGCGCTGATGTCGGACACGGACAGGCGGATGATCTTGTTGGCCGAGGTGAGAAGCAGCAGTTCGTCGTCGGCGTTGACCATGACCGCGCCGATGACCTGCCCCGTTTTCGGGGTCACGCGCATGTTGATGACGCCGGAGCCGCCACGGTTGCGCAGCGGATAATGCTCGATGGACGTGCGTTTGCCGTAGCCGTGGGCCGAGATGGTGAGCACCTCGTTACGGCCGTTGCCCGTCATGATGACGCCGGCGGCAACGCGGTCCTGGCCTTTCAGGGCGATGCCCTTGACGCCGGCCGCCGCCCGGCCCGTGGGACGGATGCCGGAGATGTGGAACCGGTTGGACAGGCCCTGGTTGGTGGCCAGAAGCACTTCGGCGTTGTCGTCGATTTCCTTGACCGTCAGCAGCTCGTCGCCTTCCTTGAGGGTCACGGCGATAATGCCCGTGCTGCGGCAGTTCTTGTAGAGGTCGGTGCAGGAGCGCTTGACCATGCCCTTGCGGGTCACAAAGAGGAAATAGCGCTCGAAAGAGAATTCGCGAATAGCCAGGGCCGTGGCGACGAACTCTTCCTTGTCCATGGGGAGCAGGTTGGCGATATGCGCCCCCTTGGCCGTGCGCTGTCCCTCGGGAATCTGGTGCACGGGCAGCATGAACATGCGGCCGAGGTTGGTAAATAAAAGCAGTTGCTGGTGGTTGGTGGTGGCGCAAAAGGACTGGACGAAATCGTCGCCCGAGGTGGAGACCCCGGCCACGCCCTTGCCGCCGCGCTTTTGCTGCTGATAGCTGTCGACCTTGGTGCGCTTGATGTAGCCGCGCCGGGAAAGCGTGATGACCACGTCCTCGTCCGGAATGAGGTCGAGGATGTTGATGCCTTCCAGGTCCTCGAGAATCTCGGTCTTTCGCGGCGTGGCGTACTTGTCCTTGATCTCCGTGATCTCGTCGCGGATGACGCCGCGAAGCACTTCCTCGTTTTCCAGGATGCTGCGCAGGTACTCGATGAGCTTTATAAGCTCGTTGTACTCGTCGATGAGCTTCTGCCGCTCGAGGTTGGTCAGGCGCTGCAAGCGCATGTCCAGGATGGCCTGGGCCTGCCGCTCGGACAGTCCGAACCGCTCCATCAGGCGCTCGCGGGCCTCGATGGCGTTCTTGGAAGCCCGGATAATGGAAACGACCTCGTCGATGTTGTCCAGCGCGATGCGCAGGCCTTCGAGGATGTGGGCGCGTTCCTCGGACTTGCGCAGGTCGAAGGCCGTGCGCCGCAGCACCACCTCGCGGCGGTGGCTGAGGAAATGCTCGAGGACTTGTTGGATATTAAGGAGCGCCGGCCGGTTGTCGGCCACGACCAGCATGTTGATGCCGAAAGACGTCTCAAGGGGCGTGTACTTGTACAGGGCGTTGATGACGATGTCCGGAATGACGCCCTTTTTGAGGTCGAGGACGATGCGGATGCCCTTGCGGTCGGATTCGTCGCGCAGGTCGGACACGCCCTCGATGCGTCCCTCATTAATCAGGGCCGCGATCTTTTCCACCAGCGACGACTTGTTGAGGGCGTAGGGAATCTCGCGGATGACCACGGACTGGTGGTCCTTTTTCCGCTCCTCGATCTCGGCCTTGCCGCGGATTTTGATGGAGCCGCGCCCGGTGGTGTAGGCCTCGATAAGCCCCTTGCCGCCGTAAATGGACGCGCCTGTGGGGAAATCCGGCCCCTTGACCAGGGCGAGCAGCTCGTTGATGTCGCAGGTCGGGTTGTCCAGCTGATGCAGCAGGCCGTCGCACAATTCGCCCAGGTTGTGGGGCGGGATGTTGGTGGCCATGCCCACGGCGATGCCCGAGGAGCCGTTTAAAAGCAGGTTCGGCACCTTGGTCGGCAACACCTCGGGTTCGTTTAAGGAGTTGTCGTAGTTCGGACGAAACCCGACCGTCTCCTTCTCGATGTCGGCCAGAAATTCGCTGGCCAGACGCGACATGCGCACTTCTGTGTATCGCATGGCCGCCGCGGCGTCGCCGTCGATGGAGCCGAAGTTGCCCTGGCCGTCCACGATGGGATCGCGCATGGAAAAATTCTGGGCCATGCGCACCAAGGCGTCATAGACCGACTGGTCGCCGTGCGGATGGTATTTACCGATAACGTCACCGACGACGCGGGCGGACTTCTTGTACGGCCGGTTGAACGTGTTGGACAACTCGTGCATGGCGTACAAAATGCGCCGGTGCACGGGTTTGAGCCCGTCGCGCACGTCCGGAATGGCCCGGCCGATGATGACGCTCAAGGAGTACTCCAAATAGGACTTCTTGAGCTCTTCCTCAATGTTGATCACATTACTCACGGTATATCGCCTCCGGCGCGGGTAGGAGGGGCTTCGCCCCTCCTACACCACCCCACCAGGGGCGCTGCCCCTGGACCCCGCCAGGGGAATAATTCCCCTGGACCCTTTAATGGGTTATATTGATTTCTTCTCTGCAATCTTCCGCAGACACCATTACATCGTTAAAAGTCTTTGGAAGGGGGGTCCGGGGGGAAACTTTTCTTCAGAAAAGTTTCCCCCCGGATGCCTTCCCCCTCTTAAATATCCAACTCCCGCACCGTTAAGGCGTTGCGTTCGATGAAGGTACGGCGGCCTTCGACTTTTTCGCCCATAAGCTGGTCGAAGATGTCGTTGGCGTCGCCGGCATCCTGAATGGAGACTTGCAGGAAGCTGCGTTTTTCCGGGTTCATGGTGGTTTCCCAGAGCTGTTCCGGGTTCATTTCACCGAGGCCTTTGTAACGCTGGATGTTGATGCCCTTTAAGGCGTCGTCCATGAGCGCCTTGTAGAGTTCGAAGAAGCTGGCCACCTGCCTGGATTCCTCCTTGCGGGTGATGGTCAGCGGCATTTCCGGGCATTCGGCCAGCAGTTCGCCATAGGTTTCGTGGGCATGGCGGTAGATCTTGGAGCTGAAAAACTCCACGGCGATGCGGTGCCTGGCCTGGTTGGCGGCGATGAACACGGCGTAGAGCCGCTTTTCGTCGTCGATCTCCTCGGCTTCGATTTCGAGTTCGAAGCCTTTTTCCCTCAGGTAGGGAACGAGTCCCTGGGGAAAGGTTTCGTGGCTGGCGAAATCGGACGGGGCCAGGCGGTCGTAGCCGAGGAGAATGGTCAGTATCTCCTCGGGCAGGCCGTAGGCGGCGGCCTCATGGATACGCGCCTCGAGGGACCGGATGTTCTCGAGAAGCGACGAGAGGGCTTCACCGGAGAAGACCTTCTCGCCTGAGGCCACGGTCACATCCTGGCCGATGCGGCCCATAAGGAAGGTGGAGAGTTCCTCGTCGTCCTTGATGAACTTCTCGAAATCGCCCTTGAAAACGCGGTAGAGCGGCGGCTGGGCGATGTAGATGTAGCCGTTCTCGATGAGCCTCTCGTAGCGGCGGAAGAAGAAGGTGAGGAGCAGGGTGCGGATGTGCGCGCCGTCCACGTCGGCATCGGTCATGATGACGATCTTGTGGTAGCGAAGGCGCGCGTAGTTCTCGGCTTCCTTCTCCTCGTCCTCCTCGCCCATGGCCGGAGTTGGGCCCATGGCGGTGATGAGGTTTCGGATTTCCTTGTTGCCGAGCATCTTGTCGGTGCGGGTGCGCTCGACGTTCAGGATCTTGCCGCGAAGGGGCAGGATGGCCTGGAAGCGCGGATCGCGCCCCTGCTTGGCCGAGCCGCCTGCCGAGTCGCCCTCGACGATGAAGAGTTCCGATTCCTCGGGGTTCTTGCTCTGGCAGTCAGCCAGCTTGCCGGGCAGGGAATGGTCGGAGAGGGCGCCCTTGCGCCGCACCAGCTCCTTGGCCTTTCGCGCCGCTTCGCGGGCCCTGGCCGCGTCCACGGCCTTTTCCACGATGGACTTGGCGTCTTTCGGGTTTTCCTCGAAATGGACGTTCATGGCTTCGAAGACGACCTTGGCCACGATGCCGGCCACTTCGGAGTTGCCGAGCTTGGTCTTGGTCTGGCCCTCGAACTGGGGTCCGGGCAGTTTCACCGAGATGACGGCGGTGAGGCCCTCGCGCACGTCGTCGCCGGTCAGCTTCTGCTTGAATTTCTTGGGCAGGTCCGACTTCTCGATATAGGTGTTGATGGCCCGGGTGAGCGCCGTCTTGAACCCGGCCAGATGGGTGCCGCCTTCGCGGGTGCGGATGTTGTTGGCGAAGGTCAGCACCTCTTCCTTGTAGTTGGCGTTGTATTGCAGGGCGAAGTCCGTGACGATGCCGTCGATCTCGCCCGTGCCGTCGATGATGTCGTGGATGGTCTGTTCGCCGGCGTTGAGGTCGGCCACGAAGCGCTTGAGGCCGCCGTCGAAACGGTAGGTCACGCGTTCGTTCGTGCGCTCGTCGCGGTAGTCGATCTCCAGGCCCCGGTTGAGGTAGGCCAGCTCCTCGAAACGCTTGACCAGTGTGTCGTGGTTGAACTGGTTGGTCTCGAAGATCTCCTCGTCGGGCTTGAAGCGGATGGTGGTGCCGGTCACATCGGCCTCGCCGATGACGGTCAGGGGCGTGACGGGCACGCCCCGCTCGTAGCGCTGCTGGTGCTTCTTGCCGTCGCGGCGCACGGTGACCTCGAGGTATTCCGACAGGGCGTTGACGACGGAAACGCCGACGCCGTGCAGGCCGCCCGAGACCTTGTACGTCTCGTTGTCGAACTTGCCGCCGGCGTGGAGCACGGTCATGACCACTTCCACGGCCGGGCGGTGTTCCTTGGGGTGCATGTCCACGGGGATGCCGCGGCCGTTGTCCGAGACCGTCACCGAGTTGTCCAGGTGGATGGTCACGACGATGCGGTCGCAAAATCCGGCCATGGATTCGTCGATGGAGTTGTCCACGACTTCCCAGACAAGGTGATGCAGGCCCCGGGAGTCGGTGGAGCCGATGTACATGGCCGGGCGCTTGCGCACGGCCGAAAGGCCCTCCAGAACGGTGATGGAACTGGCGTCGTAGGCTTGCGGGCCGTGGCTCGCCTGGGGCGCGTTGTCCTGACTCATGCGATGTCTTCCTCGCTATAATACGTCTCTTCCACGATTTTCATGGGCATGATGATGACCAGGCCGTCGCCGTCTTCCTCGCCGGTGATGCCGCAGGGCCCTTCGGCGCCGGTCATGGCCAGGGTCACCTTTGGGGAATGGAAATGCCCGAGGATGTCGAGCAGGTCCTTGGTGGGGAAGGCCACCTTGTCCAGGCTGCCGGTGAAGGCGCACTCCAGGGTTTCGGTGGCCTCGCCGGCCTCCTGGCCCTGGCTGCGCAGCGACAGCTCGTTGGGCCCGTCGAACAGGAAGTAGGCGCAACGGTTGTTGTCGGTGTTGAAGATGGCCACGCGCTCCAGGGCGTCCATCAGCTCGTCGCGGTTGATGGCGAGCGTGGAAACGCCGTCCGTGGCCAGCTTGGACACGAAGGTGTTGTAGTCCGGGTACTGGTAGTAGCTCAGCGGCAGGCTGAAGGTTTCGATCTTGGGCGTCGCGGCCTCGTTTTCCGGATCCTTCTCCTGGGTGCGGAAAAAAAGCCGCTTCTGGCTTATGGCCAGCTCGATCTCGTCGGCGGTCAGCCAGCGCTTGAGTTCGGCCACGTATTTCTTCTGGATGAGGATGCCCTCGGCCGGCAGCATGGTGTGGATGTCGTCGTTTAAAAAACCGACCAGAGAGAACTGGTGGCCGTTTAAGCCGCAGACCTCCACTTTGGCCTCGTCGGCGGGTTTTAAGAACATGCAGGCCATGGCCTCCATGGTGTCCTCGTCGGAGATGCAATAGGCCACGCGGTCGATGAGTTCCTGGAGGAAGTCGCCGGACCAGGTGACCGCGCCTTCCTCGGGAAAGGGCGAGAAGTTCTGGAACCAGTTGCGGTCGGACACGGGGAGCTTGTACCGGCGCGAGCCCTGCTTGATGAGCAGGTTGCCGGACTCGGCGTCGAGGGTGAGCCCGATCTCGCCGGGGGGCAGCTTGCGGACCAGCTCGAAAAAGCTTTTGCCCTGCACGCCGCAAAGTCCTTCCTCGGTCACCTTGGCCGCGTACTGCCCGGTGAATTCAAGGCTCGAGTCCGTGGACAGGATGCGAAGGACGTCGCCAGCGGCCTCGAGCCATATGGTGCGCAAAAACGCGGCCCCGGTCTTGGCCGGGATGATGCCTGAGGATTTTTGCAGGCCGTCGATGATGTCGTTTCGGAAAACCTTCAGCTGCATGCGCATCTCCTTGGCCGGCGCGAAACGCACGCCGTCTTTCTTCAAGCAAAAGGAAAAAGGTTTGTTGGATCAGTAGAGGACGTTTCGTTTGTTCCGTTTTGTCATAACCTTCCGTGATAACTTTTAAAAAAAGGAAACCACGAAGCGTCTTTCCGGTGACGGAGGGAACCGTGCCGCGTGCGTTGCCTCATGCCGGGCTTCCCTGGCGGCACTTTTTCGCCAACTGGCGGAACATCAATTTCGTATCTCTGTCAGCATCCTGTAATTGCTGGAATTTTCGAATCGAGTAAAGAACAGTGCTGTGGTCCTTGCCGCCGAAGACCTTGCCCAGGGCCGGGTAGGACATGCCGAGCAGGGCGCGGCACAGGGCCATGGCGGTCTGGCGGGCGAAAACCAGTTCCTTGCGCCGGGAATGGCCGGTGATGTCGGCCACGCCCAACGTGAAGTGCTCCGCGCAGATGGCCAGGATGCGCTCCGGGGTCAGCTCCGGGGCTTTGCGGTCCTCGGACAGGCGGATATGGCGCGCCAGTTCCGCGTCGGTCAGCTCCTGGCCGGTGTGGCGGCGAAAGGCCTCGATGCGCAGCAACACCCCTTCGAGCTGGCGGAATCCCTCGAACCGGCTGGCCAGGGTGAGGGTCTGTTCCCGGGAGAGCCCCAGCCGCTTGTCGCGGTTGGCGTGCTCCACGCAACGCACGCGCACGTCGAGGTCCGGGAGCTTCAAATGGACCATGAGCCCCCATTCCAGCCGCGACTTGAGGGTGGGGCCGAAATCGCACGAGGCCACGCGCTCCCGGCAGGAAAAGACCATCTGCTTGCCCGCGTCGTGAAAGGCGTTGAAAAGCAGCACCAGTTCCTGTTCAAGGATGGGATCGCGTTTGACGTCGGCCAGTTCGTCGATGAAAAGGAAATCGCTGGCCACGATGGCGGCGCGGATCTCGTGGGGGTTGGCCGTGGGGTCGGCATAGCGGTTGCCGATGTCGTCGATGGAGCCGAAAAAAACGGCGGCGCTGGGGCGCGAGCGGCTCACGGCATTGGCCATGGCCCGCAGCAGATGGGTCTTGCCCGCGCCGGAAGGGCCGCAAAGCAAAAAAGGATTGTAGCGCGCCTCGCGCCCGCCGGCCACTTCCCGGGCCAGGGCCAGGGGGAAATGGTTTTTCTCGTTGGCCAGAAAGGTCTCGAAGGTGAAGCGGTGGCCGTAGGGGAAATCCGTCACCGCCCGCAGGGTGGCCAGGGGTTGGCGCTTGTCGCTCCCGCCGCAGCGTGTCTGGTAGCGCACGGCGTAGCCGTCGCCGAGGAACCGGCCCACTTCCTTTTCGAAGAGATCCCGCACGGAGGTTTCGAACCAGGTGGCGAAATAGGCGTGGGGAAAGCGGACGAGGCAGCAGTGCTCCGATTCGCTGACCGAAAGGCCGAGCGGGTCGTACCAGCGACGCAGCTCCTGGTCGGGGCAGGTGCGCGACAAATGCTGTCGGAGGTCGTCCTTGAGCACGCCGTCACCGGAATCGATCACAGGCGCGGGCTTCATCGGTCCGCTTTAAATTTTACAAGCATATTGGTGTGTTGGGTACGATATCCGGGCCTCTCCCCCAGGCCGCCAGGAAATGCCTTTATAGCCTAGTTTCACTTTGAAGCCAAGGGGGGACCTCACCGAGTTGCCAATAAGGCCGAAATGGGCCAAATAGAGCCCCTGCCGGCCGCAAGGCGGGCCGAAGGGAGAGTCGCCATGACCCATGAGGTGAGAAAAACCGTCGCGGAGATCAACAAGCGCATCGAACAGGGCAAGGCCGTGGTGCTGACGGCCGCCGAGATGGTCGATGCGGTAAAACGCCTGGGCAAGGTCAAGGCGGCCAAGGAAGTGGACGTGGTGGCCACGGGCACCTTTTCGCCCATGTGCTCCTCGGGCATGCTTTTCAACTTCGGCCAGGAAGCCCCGACCATAAAAGCCCAGAAGGTCCGGCTCAACAATATCCCGGCCCATGCCGGCCTGGCCGCCGTGGACGCCTATCTCGGGGCCACGGAGCTGCCCAAGGACGATCCCCTGAATAAGGTGCATCCGGGCCGGTTCAAGTACGGCGGCGCCCACGTCATCGAGGATCTTCTGCGCGGCAAGGCGGTGCGGCTCTGGTGCGAGGCCTACGGCACGGACTGCTATCCCCGCCGCGGCCTGGAAAAGGACGTGACGCTCGCCGACCTCAAGTATGCGGCGCTTTTAAATCCCCGCAACTGCTACCAGAACTACAACGTGGCGGTGAACCTCACCAGCCGCATCGTCTACACCTATATGGGGCCGCTTAGGCCAAACGCCCGAAACGCCAACTTCGCCACCGCCGGCGAACTGTCGCCGCTTTTCAACGACCCCTATTTGAAGACCATCGGGCTCGGCACCCGTATCTTCCTTGGCGGCGGCGTGGGCTATGTCATCGGGGCCGGCACCCAGCACGATCCCAAACCCAAGCGCAACGAACGCGGCATTCCGCTTTCCGCCTCGGGCACGCTCATGGTCAAGGGCGACCTCAAGGGCATGAACCCGCGCTACGTGCGGGCGGTGTCCGTGCTCGGTTATGGCGTGTCCATGGCCGTGGGCGTGGGCATCCCCATTCCCATTTTAAACGAGGATATGGCCTTTTTCACCGGCGTCTCCGATGCCGACATCGAACTGCCGGTCAAGGACTACGGCCACGACTACCCCAACGGCATCGGCCGCGTGCTCGGTTACGTCACCTACGCCGAATGCCGGTCGGGCGAGGTGGTCATAAACGGCAAGCCGACCCAGGCCGTGCCGGTCACGAGCCTGTCCATGTCCCTGGAAGTGGCGCAAACGCTCAAATCCTGGATCGAGCAGGGCAAGTTCCTGCTGACCGAGCCGGTGGAGCGCATTCCCTCGGAATAGGGCGGATGCCGCATTGCGGCTGGACAAGCCGCGTTTCCTTTGCTACGGCATCGAGTTCTTTCACCAGACAGGAGGGTACGCCATGTCCAAGCATAAAAAGATCGAGCGCCATAAGGAACTGGACCGCCGCCGCAAGCGCCGCAAGGAGCGCCTCAAGGAGCGCGTGCGCCAGGCCATTGCCGAAAAAAAGGCCTAGCGCCTATTTTTAGGAAAAGATGCCCGGGGGAAACCTTTTTGAAAAAAGGTTTCCCTCCGGACCCCCCTTCCAAAAACTTTTCGTGGTATGGTGATGTTGTCGCGATAACATCTTCTGCAGCTGAAAAGTTTAGGAAGGGGAGAGCGCGAGAGGGGAGAACCCTTTTTAAAGGGTTTCCCCTCTCGCATTGCCTTTTCAAAAAGTACCGGAGGGGCTCCCATGCCCTTGTATGAATACGAATGTCCGGCCTGCGGCCGGGTGTTCGAGGAGCTGCGCCGGGCCGGCGACGAGAGCGACGCCGCCTGTCCGCACTGTGGCCAAAAAGCCTCCCGCATCGTCTCCCTGTCCGCCTTCGCGCTCAAGGGGACCGGCTTTTATTCCACCGATTACGTGAAACGCCGCCCCGGCTCCTTCCAGAAAGACGGCAAGGGCACCATCAAGGGCGCCACCGTGCCCATCCCCCAGCTTGCCCGCGATCCTTCCGTTCCTTTGTCCGAGGAAGAAGAGGAAGACGACGGCCAATCCCCCGAATCCGGCGGCGACGCCAAGGAGAACGCATGATCGAGCGTTACACCAGAAAGGCCATGGGCGCGCTGTGGACCCTGGAAAACCGCTTCCGGGCCTGGCTTGAGGTGGAGTTGGCCGTGTGCGAGGCCTGGACCGAGCTTGGCCGCATCCCGGCGGCGGATATGGAGATCATCCGCCAAAAGGCCGATTTCGATGTGGACCGCATCCTCGAGATCGAGCAGGTCACCCGTCACGACGTCATCGCCTTTCTGACCGCCGTGGAAGAGCGGGTGGGGCCGGCCGCCCGGTTCATCCACCTGGGCTGCACCTCCTCGGACATCGTGGACACGGCCAACGGGCTGTTGCTCGGCCGGGCCGGGGACATGGTGCTCGCCACCGTCGACGGGCTGCTTGACGTCATCCGCGATCTGGCCATGCGCTACAAGGGCCAGCTCATGATCGGCCGCACCCACGGCATCCATGCCGAGCCGCTCAGCTTCGGCATGAAGATGGCCTCGTTTTACGCCGAGTTCACCCGCCACCGCGAACGCGTGGCCGCGGCCGTGGCCGGGGTGAAGGTGGGCAAGATTTCCGGGGCCGTGGGCGGCTACGCCCACCTCGACCCCAAGGTGGAGTCCATCGCGCTCGGTCGCCTGGGCCTGGCCGTGGACCCGGTTTCCACCCAGATCGTGCAGCGCGACCGCCATGCCGCCTTTTTCACCTCCCTGGCCCTTCTCGCCGGCGGGGTGGAGCGCATGGCCACCGAACTGCGCCATTTGCAGCGCACCGAGGTGCTCGAGGCCGAGGAAGGCTTCGCCAAGGGCCAGAAGGGCTCCTCGGCCATGCCGCACAAAAAAAATCCCATCTCGGCGGAAAACATCTGCGGCCTCTCCAGGCTCGTGCGCACAAACGCCCTGGCCTCCATGGAGAACATGGCCCTGTGGCACGAGCGCGACATCTCCCATTCCTCGGTCGAGCGCGTCATCATGCCCGATTCCACCATTCTGGCCGACTACACCGTGGCCCGGCTGACCAGGATTTTGCAAAATCTCAAGGTCAACCCGGACAACATGGCCCGCAACATGATGGCTTCCTACGGGCTTTTCTATTCCCAGCGCGTGCTTCTGGCCCTGATCGAGACGGGCATGGACCGGCAGAAGGCCTACGAGGCCGTGCAGAAGGTGGCCATGGCCTGCTGGGAAGGCAAAAAGTCGTTTCCGGACGCGGTGCGCGCCGATGCGGCCATTACGGCCAGGCTGACGGCCGGGGTTCTCGATGCGCTCTTTGATCCGGGCTATTATCTCAAACACGAAGATTTGATTTATTCCCGCGTGTTCGGCACTATTTCCTGATCCGTCCCAGACGGACCGGAGACGCCGTGTCGGGGCGGGGCGGAAAAAACGCCGCCGGCCGCCGTACGGCCTGGCGAAACGCTTTTCAAACCGGCCCATTATCTGGTACGCATCAGAGAATCGGGCAAGACGGGGAATCTCAATGTCGTTTGCGTGCGGGGAATTGGACGCCGGGGCCATGCGTGGTCGTCTGGCCGCGTTGCTTCTGGAAAAGTCCTACCGGGCCGGTGAAGTCACCCTGACGTCGGGCCGCAAAAGTGATTATTATTTCGACTGCAAGCAGACGGCGCTGTATCCCGAAGGGGCCTGGCTCATCGGGAATCTGCTGTTCGATTTGCTGCCCGAAGGCATCGTCGGCGTCGGCGGCATGACGCTGGGGGCCGATCCGCTGGTCACGGCGGTCAGCCTCGTTTCCCATGTGCGCGGCCGGCCCATGCCGGCGTTCATCGTGCGCAAGGCCGCCAAGGGGCACGGCACCAACCAGTTTCTGGAGGGCCTTTCCAATTTTCGCCCCGGGGATAAGGTCGCCTTGCTCGAGGATGTGGTGACCACCGGCGGCACGCTCATGACGGTCATCGACCGGGTCCAGGACGCGGGCCTCGCGGTCGGGGCCGTGGTCACGGTGCTCGACCGGGAGGAAGGCGGGGGCGAACGTCTGGCCGAACGCGGCTTTCCGCTCCTGTCCATTTTTACCCGACACGCCCTGCTGGCCGCGGCCGGCAACCAACAGGGCACATGACGCGAGAGGCCATGAAGCGCATTGGCCCAATCATTGCCGCCGCCTGTCTGGTGCTTGTTTGCGGCAGCCGGGCGAGCGGCGAATGGACGGCGGACATCGTGGACATGGATTCCACACCGTCGCGTTTCGTGGCTGTCGACAAGAAAGCCCAATCTTTCGCCCTGCTGTCCCGGCACAGCCCGCTGCGGGTTTTGACCGAGATTCCCTGCGCCACGGGCCAGGCCCTGGGCGACAAATTCAAGGAAGGCGATCTCAAGACCCCGGAAGGGGTCTATTTCATTACCCGGCGCAAGTCCTCGGGGCTCAATTTCGACCTCTACGGCGATCTGGCCTTTCCCCTCGACTTTCCCAACCCGGCCGACGTGCTGCGCCACAAGTCCGGCCACGGCATCTGGATCCACGGCCGGGGCCATCCCATCACTCCCTACGAGACCCAGGGCTGCGTGGCCTTAAGCATGGCCAACATCCACCGGGTGGACCCGGAGCTGGCCGAGGGCATGCCCGTGGTCATCGCCGACCAGGTGCGCCTGGGCGGCAAGGATTCGGCCGCGCTGCGCGAAGAGGCCAAGGAGGTGGTGGCCGACACCTACGCCTGGGCCAAGGCCTGGCAGAATAAATCCCCGGCCTTTTTCGATTTTCACGACCCGGAAAAGTTCTCCATCACCGAGGGCAAGCCCTTTTCCGCCTTTCGCGGCCACAAGGAGCGGCTTTTCAAGGTTCTGCCCTGGATCAAGGTGGATCTTGCCGACGTGCGGGCCCTCGCCGGGCCCGATTACTGGGTCACCTACTTCGTCCAGCTCTACCGCTCGCCGACCCTGACCTCGCAGGGCGTCAAACGCCTGTACTGGCAACGCGGGACGGACGGGCGCTTCCGCATCATCGGCATGGAATACGAGGAGATGCCCGTCACCCTGGCTTCGGCCAAGACGGCCGGCAAGCCGGCTTCTCCCGACGAGGCGGACACCGATACCCGCAAGCCAGACAGCCCGAGCGAGGAAGAGGTGCAGGTCCGCCAGCTCGTGGACGCCCATCAGGCGATCATGGAGAAGATGGCCCGCAAGGCTTTCGGCTCGTTGTCGCTTGCCCCGCAACATACGCCCGAGGACGAGGCCATTCTGGAAGTGGCCAAAAGCGGCGAGGGCACGCCCGGCGTGTCCGTGGCCACGGACGCCATGCGCCAGGTGCCGCCCGCGCCCGCGGCCATTGCCCAGGCTCCGGCGCAACCGGCCCCGGCGACTCCCGTGAAGCCGGCTCCCGCTCCGGCGGCCGGCCCGACGCCGCCCGCGCCCGTCACCGTGGCTGTGGCCACGCCGGCTCCGTCTCCGGCCAAAGTCCGGCCGGAAGCGGTTTCGGACGCCGCCTCCGGCCCCTGGGCTCCCGCCCCGGCCGCGACGCAGGCCGGTCCCGCGCCCCTGGACGCCGGGCAAACCGCCCGCGTCGCCGCCATGGTCGCCGGCTGGAGCAAGGCCTGGGAGAACGCCGACATGGACGGCTACCTCGGCTATTACGCCGATGGAGCGCGCCTGGGCAACCTGCGCGGCAAGGACGCCATCCGCCGCCAGAAGGAAGGCGTGTGGCGGGGGGCCAAGCCCGAACGCGTGGACATGCGGATCGTGGCCGCCGGCAAGGTTTCGGACGGCTTCGACGTGGTCTGCGCCCAGGTCTACCAGGCCAAGGGCCGCCGGGAGAGCAAGGGTTTCAAGAGCCTGACCCTCGTGCCGTCGGGCGATCGGCTGCTCATCAGTGCCGAGCGCTGGTCCAAGAACCGCCCGGAAGCGCCGAACGCCGCTCCCGTGACCGTTGCCGCCACGCCCCAGGCGCCTGCTCCGGGCGCGCCCCGGGCGGCGACCGCGACCAAGGTCCAGGCTCCGGAAAAAGCCACGGAAAAAGAGCGTGAAGCCGCTGTCGCGGCCATGGTCGAATCCTGGCGCAAGGCCTGGGAAAGCGGCAGGCTCGACGCCTACAGCGATTTTTACGCCGAAAACGCCGTCCAGGGCGACCGCAGGAGCCGTCAGGCCATCCGCGAGGACAAGGCCGATCTGTGGAAGGACAAGGCCCCAAGCAAGGTCGACTTGTCCGATGTGCGCATCCGCCCCCGCAAGGACGGCTTCGTGGTCACCTGCGTCCAGGATTACGCCAGCAAGGACGGCGGTGGGGACCATGGCCGCAAGACGCTCTATATCGAGCCGTCGGGCAACGGGTACGCCATTGTCGAGGAACAGTGGAGCCGGATGTAGATGGCGGCCGGCGGCAAAATAGACATCCTTCTTCTGCGCGACGGGGCCGGTGTGCGCCGTTACCGGACGTCGGTGTGGCTGTTGCGCTGCCTGTGGCTCGTTCCCCTCGGTTTGCTGCTCCTTCTCGCGGCGGCTGTGGCCGTGGCCTATCATCTGCGCCAGGACAACCTGCTTCTGGCCCGGCATCAGGGCGAGACCCGCAAGGAACTCGACGCGGTCGGCGAAAAGCTCATTCGTCTGGAAAATATCGAAAAAGTCCTGCGAACCCGTGACCTCACCGAACTCGAGACCCTGATCGGCTCCTACAACCCCGACGATCCGGGCTGGTGGAAGCCCCGGACCGAAGCGGGGGGGGACGCTCCGAAAAGCGGCGGCAAGGAGCGCGAGCCCGCCAAGGCGGAGCGCCCGGACCTGGCGAAACTGCTGGCCCATGTGGACGCGGGAGAGGTCGGCATCGACAACCTGCGCGTGAAGATCGAAGGAAAAAAGCTGGCGCTCAACTTCGATCTGAGCAACGTCACGCCCCAGCAGACCAACCTTTCCGGCCGCGTCGAGGTGGCGTTCGTCGGCAACGACGCCAGCCTGCTGCCGCTTACGGCCGACAAGGACGAACTGTCCTTCCAGATCCAGCACTTCAAGCAGATGTCGGCCAGCCTGCCCTTGCCGCAAAAAGTTTCCCCCCGGGACGTCTACGCCCTCAAACTCACGGTGCTGGACCCGGCCGGCAAGATCATCTTCGCCCAGACGTACCCGATGAAGGAATAAGAAGTTTATGAGCGTGAAGAAAGTACGAGAGGGGGAAACCCTTTTGCAAAGGGCAGTAGCCCCTCTCGCGCTCTCCCCTTCCTAAACTTTTTACCTTTTCAGATGGTTGACGAATAACATACAGATACCGTTAAAAGTTTTTGGAGAGGGGGTCCGGGGGAGAACCTTTTTTCAAAAAGGTTCTCCCCCGGCTTCATTTTCGATAAGGCACACCCATGACCCGGTACTACGTCAATTTGAACCTGCGCGTGGCCGATCGCGATCCGTCTTTGGTGCTGCGCCATCTGGAGGGTCGGGTGCCGCCGGAACTGGGCCTCGATCCGCTGCTCATGGACGCCAAGCCGGCTGCCTGGCACCGGGAGCTGGCCCGGCGGCTGGCGGACGCCGGCCTGCCGTGCACGCTGCATTTGCCGTTTTTCGATCTCCAGCCCGGCAGCGCCGACGCCCGCATCCGGACGGCCACCCGGGACAGGCTGCTGGCGGCCCTGGAAACGGCGGCCGTCTACGCCCCCGACCGGATGGTCGGGCACAGCGCCTACAACCGCTTTCTCTACATGCGTTCCTTTAGCGGCTGGGCGGCCCGCGCCGCCGATACCTGGGCCGAGGTACTGGCTTCCTGGCCCGGGCACCCGCCCCTTTGCCTGGAAAACACCCACGAAACCGACCCGGCCACGGTCAGCGGCGCGGTCGAGGCGCTGCGCGAACGCTTGCCCGAGACCGCCCGGGAGCGCGTCGGCATCTGCTTCGACATCGGCCACTGGCACAGTTTCGCCGGGGGCAGCGTGCGGGGCGATCTGGCCGACTGGGTCGCATCCTTCGCGCCCTATCTGCTCCACATGCACCTGCACGACAACGACGGCAGCTTCGACCAGCACCTGGGACCGGGACAGGGCAGCATTCCCTTTGACGCGCTGTTCGAGCTGCTTTCCCGGCGCGGCCTGCGTCCCACCGTGACCTTCGAGCCCCACACGCCCGCCGGCTACGCCCAGGCCCTGGCCTTCGCCGGGTCCCGGCCGGACTTCTTCGCCGGCTGACGCCGCGAGTCCGTTGATCGGCAACACCGCCGTCGACCCGTTACGGGCCGCGGACGGCCTCTTACGGCCTTTTTCAGGATAAAACGATGAGAGGTGCGCCGCTCGGTAAAAAGCGGGCGAGAAGGCGTGTTTGGCCCCTTTCAGGGCCGGGACGCGGGGGCAGGCGGCAGGCTGTTCCGCCGCCTCAGCGCAGGTAGTTCGGAATGTTCATGAAAAGCTCCTTCGTGAAATTGATCATCTTGTCCATCATCCAGGGGAAGGCGACGAGAAGGGCGATGAACATGGACAGGATCTTCGGCACGAAGGTGAGGGTCATTTCCTGAATCTGGGTGGCGGCCTGGAGCACGGAGATCACCACGCCGACGACCAGTGACACCCCGAGCATGGGCAGGGCCAGAAAAAGCGCCGTTTCGATGGCCTGTCGCGCCAGGGCCACAACCATATCCGTCGTCATGGTACGGACCTCCTTACGTATTAAACGAGTTGACGATGGAGCCTACCATGAGCCCCCAGCCGTCGACCAGCACGAACAGCAGCAGCTTGAACGGCATGGCGATGGTGGCCGGCGGCAGCATCATCATGCCCATGGCCAGAAGGATGCTCGAGATGACCATGTCCAGGATGAGGAACGGGATGTAGATGAGAAAACCGATGGTGAACGCGGTTTTCAGTTCGCTGATGATGAATCCGGCCGCGAGCATAGTCGTCGGCACCTCGGCCTTGTCCTTGGGCCGCTCCATCTTGGTCACGGTGTAAAAGACCGACAGGTCCTTTTCCCGGGTATGCTTGAAGAGAAATTCCCGAAGCGGCGTCTCGGCCTTTTTGAGGGCCTCGGTGAAGCCGATCTGCTCGTTGAGATAGGGTTGCAGCGCGTCGTCGTTTATGGCCTTGCCCGTGGGGTACATGATGACGCAGGTGAGGAAGATGGCCAGGCTGGCCAGGATCTGGGACGGCGGCACCTGGGGCACGCCCATGGCTTGGCGCAGAAACGAGAAGACGATGATGATGCGGGTGAAGGACGTCACCGTCAGCACGAAGGCCGGGGCCAGGGACAGGACGGTCAGGGCGAAAAGGATCTCGAGCAGGGTCGAGACGCGTTCCGGCTGGGTCTGGCCGGCGGCCAGGGACAGGGTCAGGCTCGGGGTGTCCTGGGCCAGGGCCGGCGCGGCGGCGGTGAGCAGCAGGCCGGCCAGCGTCAGGAGACAGAGGAGGCTAGGAAGCAGCATCGCCGCCCGGGCGGCTGGTCTTGTCGGCCAGCGCGGCGGCGAAATCGGTTGCGGCAGCGGTGTCATGGGGCGCATCGTCCTCGGTCAAAAGCGTGATGGAGTGGTCCGTGACGCCAAGGACCAGATCCTTGGGTTCGCTTTTGCCATTCAAGAATCGGACCACAATGATGCTTTTACGGGGACCGAGGCTCAGGTGCGACATGATCCGCAACATGCCGCCCCGGCCGGCCGGCCCCAGGCCGAGCTTCGGCCCGAAGCGGCGCAGCACCCAGTAGGCGGCGAAAATGAGCGCCAAAATGACGAGCAGGGCCAGGCCCATGTGGAGGGCCGCCCCGGCTAGGCCGTAGTCCGAGGCCGGGGGCATCGGCGGCGCGGTGGCGGTGACGGCGGTCGCGGGATCAGGCAAGCTGTTTCACCCGTTCGATGGGGCTTATGATGTCGGTTAAGCGCACGCCGAATTTTTCGTTGATGACCACGGCCTCGCCCCGGGCCACCAGCTTGCCGTTGACGTAGATTTCCAGGGGCTCGCCGGCCAGCTTGTTGAGCTCGATGACCGAGCCCTGGCCGAGTTGCAGCAGCTCGTTTATGAGCAGCTTGGTGCGGCCGAGTTCGGCCGAGACGTCGAGCGGAATGTCCAGGATGAAGTCCAGGTCGCGGCGCACGTTTTCCGGGCGCGGCGCCTTGGCTTCCTGCGTCAAATTCTTGAATTGGGCGGCGGCGCTTTGTCGGGACAGGGTTTCCTGGTCCCGTTCGCTCTTGATGGACTGCTCTTCCTCGTCGGCCAGGGCGGCGGCCCATTCGGCGGCCAGGGCGTCGTCACCGCCACCGCCACCGCCTTCGACCCCGCCTCCACCTCCACCTCCGCCCGCCGGGGCGGAATCGCCGGAAGGCTGGTCGAACAGGGCGTCGATGTCCGACTGGGAGGCTGGTTTTTCGTCCTCCTGGTCCTCCAGGGCGGAGGCCCATTCGGCGGCCAGTTTGTCCTGATCGATGTCGTCGGGAGTCATGGAAATCCCTCGCGCGGCGACGCGCTTATTGAATGACGAAGTCCGTGAAATAGACCCGGGCCACCTTGGCTTGGCCGATCGCCTGGTTGAGGCGGTCCACGATCTCCTTGCGCAGCAGGATCTTGCCCTCGAGCGTGCTCAGATCCTGGGAGGTTTTGGTGGACAGCAGCATCAACAGCGCGTCGCGGATTTTGGCCTGGTTGGCTTCCAGCAGTTCCGGGTTGCCGGTCATCTCCACGCTGAGCACGATTTTGAGGTAGCGCCGGGCGTTGGGGTCGGCCAGGTTGACCACGAAGGCCGGCAGGGCCACCAGGTTGGAAGGCGCTTCCTTGCCGCCATGGCCGCCTTTTTGGGCTTCGCCGTGGCCGCCTTCGGCCTTCTTTTCCTCGGCCGGGGCATGCTGTTCCTCGGCTTTTTTCTCCTCGGCCTGGGCCTGTTCCTTGGCCTGTTCCGCCGTTGCCGGCGGCTTGGCCACGAAGAAATACTGGTAGGCGAAGAAGCCCCCGCCGCCGAGCAGGAGCAGCAGCACCACCAGGATGACGTATTTGAGGAAACCGGATTTCTTTTTCTCTTCGGGTGCTTCGGGCGCGTCTGCCATATGCGTCTCCCGGTGTCGGAAATATAACGCGTTATCGCTGTCTCGGGCCGAACAGATCCGTGCCTACGCGCACGTGGGTGGCCCCTTCCATGACGGCGGCCTCCAGGTCGCCGCTCATGCCCATGGACAAAACCGGAAGCGGCAGCGCGAGCCGGCTGGCCAGCTCGTCGCGAAGTGTCCGCAACCGGGCGAAAACGGGCCGCGCGCCTTCCGGATCGTCAAAGACCGGCGGAATGACCATAAGGCCCACAAGGCGCAAGGCGCCCATGGCGGCCACGGCTTCGGCCAGTTTCGGCAGGCGCCGCGGATCGACGCCGGACTTCTGCGATTCCCCGGCCACATTGACCTGGAGGCAGATATCCTGGGTCAGGCCCGCTTCAGCGGTTCTTTTTTGCAATATTCCTGCCAGGTCGGCATTGTCCACCGTGTGGATCAGGGCGAAGCGGGCCACGGCCAGCTTGGCCTTGTTGCGCTGCAGATGGCCGATGAAGTGCCAGGCGAGCCCGGCCGGGGCGGCCTCCATCTTGGGCAGGGCCTCCTGGATGTAGGATTCCCCGAAGATGCGTTGGCCGCAGGCGGCCATGGCCGCGACTTCCGCGACGTCGTGAAGCTTGGACACCGCCACCAGCGTCACCGCGGCCGGGTCGCGGCCGCAAGCGGCGCAGGCGTCGGCAATGCGCCCCTTCACATGGGCCAGGCGTTTGGCCGCGTCCGTTTCCACCAACCTGTCTCCGACTTCCGTCACTTTTTGATTCCCCGACCCTACCCGCATGGGCGGGCGATGTAAAACCGGGCCATGGGCCTATTCCCCAAGGCCCAACTCGCGCAGGAGTCCCTGGTCGGCGGCCCAGTCCGGCCGGACCTTGACCCACAGCTCCAAAAACACCTGGGACCCGATCATCTCTTCGATTTCGGCCCGGGCCTTGGCCCCGATGTCCTTGATGCGCTCGCCGCCCTTGCCGATGACCATGGGCTTGTGGCTTTCCCGGCCGACCAGGATGGTGGCCAGAATTTTGACCAGCCCGGGTTTGCTCTTTTCGTCCCAGTTTTCCACGGTCACGGCCGTGGAGTAGGGGAGTTCCTCGCCAAGGGCCAAAAAGAGCTTTTCGCGCACGATCTCGCCGGCCAGAAAACGCACCGGGGCCGTTGATATCTCGTCCGGGTCGTATTGGTGGGGCCCTTCGGGCAGGCGGGCGAAAAGGGCGGTCAAGAGTTCCGCGACGCCCTGGCCGGTCAGGGCGCTGACAGGGAAAAGTTCGGCTCCGGGCAGGGCTTCGCCGATGGCGGCCAGAACCGGCAGCATCCGGGCCTTGTCCCTGACCGCGTCGGATTTGTTGAGCGCCACCACAACAGGCGTTTTGGCGTTCGTCAGCGCCTGGACGACGGGGCGCAGGTCGGCGCGCAGGGCGTCGGGGTCCCGGGCGTAGCGGGCGCCGTCGAGGAGCACCAGCACCACGTCGGCCTGCCCCAGGGCCGCGTAGGCGCTGCGTAAAAGCAGCGGGGCGATGCCGCGTTTTTGGCGGTGCAGCCCCGGCGTGTCCAGAAACACGGCCTGGGCGTCGCCTTCGGTCAGGATGCCGCTGATGCTGTTGCGGGTGGTTTGGGGCTTGGGCGAAACAATGGACACTTTCTGTCCGATCACCCGGTTGAGCAGGGTGGACTTGCCGGCGTTGGTGGGGCCGAGCATGACCACATGGCCGAAACGTTGGGCGCGCTCCAAGGGCGTCTCCGGTGCGCGGTATTTGGGCAACCGCTGTTTAATTTGTTAAAAAGTCATATGACGGCAACGAAAAATAACGAGTAGCCCGCAAGGAAACAAACGGCAACCCTTGCCTTGCCACCTTGGGGTGGCTATAGCACGCCTGCCATGGGAAAGGACCTTATTATCGTCGAGTCGCCGGCCAAGGTGAAGACCATCAAGAAATTCCTCGGCAATGCCTATGCCGTGGAAGCTTCTGTTGGCCATGTGCGCGATCTGCCCTCCAAAAAGCTCGGGGTGGATGAAAAAGAGGACTTCGCGCCGCAATATCAAATCATTCCGGGCAAGCAGAAAGTCGTTTCCAAGCTCAAGGAAGCGGCGGCCTCGGCCAAGACCATCTATCTGGCCCCTGACCCGGACCGCGAGGGCGAGGCCATCGCTTGGCACGTGGCCGAGATTTTAAAGGACGCGGGCGCGCCCATCCACCGCATCCAGTTCAACGAGATCACGGCCCGGGCCGTGCGCGAGGCCCTGGCCCACCCCCGCGACATCAACGAAAAACTTTTTCTCTCCCAGCAGGCCCGCCGCATCCTCGACCGGCTGGTCGGCTACAAGGTGTCCCCCATCCTGTGGCAGAAGGTCAAAAGCGGCATTTCCGCCGGCCGGGTGCAGTCCGTGGCCTTGCGGCTGGTGGTCGACCGCGAAAAGGAGCGCCGCGCCTTCGAGCCGGTGGAGTACTGGGTCTTTAAGGCCCGGCTCGCCGGCGACGCGCCCCCGGAGTTCGAGGCCGAGCTGGCCAAGTACAGGGGCAAGAAGGTGGAGATCGGCAGCCGCGAGGCGGCCGAGGAGGCCGAGGCCGCGATCACGGGCAACCCCTTCGTGGTGACGTCGGTCACGGAAAAGGAACGCAAGAAATCGCCGCCCCCGCCCTTTATCACCTCCACCCTGCAGCAGGCCGCCAACCAGCGCCTGGGCTACTCGGCTAAGCGCACCATGGGCGCGGCCCAGAAGCTCTACGAGGGCCTGGATCTCGGCGAGCGGGGCACGGTGGCGCTCATCACCTACATGCGTACCGACTCCACGCGCATTGCCGACGAAGCGAGGGACGCGGCCAAGGAATTCATCACCGCAAGCCTCGGGCCCGAATATTACCCGGAAAAGGCCCGCCATTTCCGGTCCAAGGCCGGGGCCCAGGACGCCCACGAGGCCATCCGGCCCATCGACGTGACGCTGACGCCGGCCGATGTCAAAACGCTTCTGCCCAAGGACCTTTTCTCCCTCTACAAGCTCATCTGGGAGCGGTTCGTGGCCTCGCAGATGAGCGAGGCGCGCTTCTGGGACACCGCCGTCGACGTCACGGCCGGGCCGGGACTGTTCAAGGCCAAGGGCGAGCGGCTCATCTTCCCGGGCTACCTCAAGGTCTACGGCCAGGAGGCCGGGGATGCGGCCAAGATGCTGCCGCCGCTGACCAAGGACCAGGAACTGAAGCTCCTTGAGCTCAAAAAGGACCAGAAGTTCACCCAGCCGCCGCCGCGCTACACCGAAGCCTCGCTGGTGCGCGAGCTGGAGGAAAAGGGCATCGGCCGGCCCTCGACCTACGCGGCCATCATCTCGACCCTGCTCGACCGCGATTACGCCCGGCTCGAGGAGAAGCATTTCGTGCCTTCCGAACTTGGCGAGACGGTTTCGGATCTCCTTGCCGAGCATTTCGTCAAGATCATGGACGTGGGCTTCACGGCCGGAATGGAGGAAGCCCTCGACGCCGTGGCCGAAGGCCGGGGCGACTGGGTGGGGCTTTTAAAGAACTTCACCGACGACTTCTATCCGACCCTGGCCAAGGCGGCCAAGGACATGGCCAAGGTCAAGGCCGGCAAGGAAACGGATGTCAAGTGCGAGCTGTGCGGCAAGCCCATGGTCATCCGCTTCGGCAAGGCCGGCGAGTTCCTCGGCTGTTCGGGCTATCCGGAGTGCAAGAACACCAAGGAGTTCGACCGCGCCCCGGACGGCGCGGTCATTCCCCGGGAACGCAAGCCCGAGGAAGTGGCGGCCGTGGGCGAGTGCCCCCAGTGCGGCAAGCCGCTGGTCGTCAAGAAGTCCCGCACGGGCAGCCGGTTTATCGCCTGCACGGGCTGGCCGGACTGCAAGTACGCCCGGCCCTTTTCCACCGGCGTCCCCTGTCCCCGCGAGGGCTGCGAGGGCATGCTGGTGGAGAAAAGCTCCAAGCGGGGCAAGGTGTTCTACGCCTGCGACCACTATCCCCAGTGCGACTTCGCGGTCTGGGACTGGCCGGTCAACGAGCCCTGCCCCCAGTGCGACTCCAAGATCCTGGTGCGCAAGAAGACCCGCGACGGCGAGGTGATCGCCTGCCCCAACCGGGGCTGCCGCTACCGGCGGTCGGTTTCGGACAAGAAGGACGAGGACGGGGAGTCGTAGGCCCTGTGACAGCGCCGCCGCCCGGTTGCCAGGCGGCGGCACGGGAAGTTGTCTATGCCCGTGTCTCCCCGTTCGGTCGGCATTCTGGCCGCCCTTGGCGCGACCGTGCTCTGGTCCGGCAATTTCGTGGCCGCCCGGGGCATTGCCCACGACATCCCGCCGTTCACGCTCAATTTCTGGCGCTGGCTGGTGGCGCTCGTCTGCCTGCTGCCCCTGGCCCTGCCGAAGCTCAAGGCCGACTGGCCCGGCATGCGCCGCAGCTGGCGCTCTATGGCCTTTATGGGGCTCCTTGGCGTCACGGCGCTCAATACCCTCGTCTACAAGGCCGCCCAGACCACGGCCAGCCTCAACATGGCCCTGCTCGTGCCCACGGCCCCCATCACCATCATCATCCTGTCCCGGATTTTCCACGGGGAGCCCGTAACGCCCCGCCGGCTGGGCGGCGTGTTGGTGGTGCTGCTGGGCGTCTTGATACTGTTCTCCCGGGGCGACTGGCGGGCGCTCGCCCGGGTGCACGTTGCCGCCGGCGATTTGTGGGCCCTTGGCGGGGTCGTTTGTTTCGGCGTGTATTCCTTTTGCACGCGTTACCGGCCGGAGGATGTCTCCCTCGAGGGATTTAACGCCGCCACCTTCACCTGGGGGCTTTTGCTGTCCCTGCCGGGGCTGGTTTGGGAGATGGCCTTCCTGCCTGTGCCGACCGTCAGCGCCAAGGTGGCGGGCGGCGTCCTCTACGTCGGCATAGGTTGCTCCTTTGCCGCCTATCTCCTCTGGACCAGGGCGATTACGGCCATAGGCCCGGTGCTTGCCGGCCTCGTCTATTACTCCCTGCCGCTTTTTACCGCCGTGGAGGCGGCCCTCGTGCTTAACGAGCGCATCGCGCCCTTCCATGTGGCCGGCGGCGTCTGCATCGCCTGCGGCATCATGATCGCCACCTGGCGCGTGCGGCCTCGGTTGCGCCGGGCCGCGTCATAGCAGCCACTTCTGCCCCTCCCCGGTTTCGGACGGCCGGGGCGCATCAATGCACGATATAGAACCAATGGTCGTCGAGCCGCGTTATCTTGTATGATCTGAGAATGAGCGGATCGTCGGGGTAGCTGCCGTCGAACCGGTACAGAAGCGCTTCCCAGTAACTGAAAAATCCCCATCGCGTGTAGAAAAGCGCCTGCGGCCGCATGGTGTAGCATTCGATATCCACATGGTCGCTCATAAGCGAAAGCGCTTGCCACTTTTGCGGCAACCGTACGTAGCGTTCGCAATCGCCCCGCCCCAGGGGCAGCTTTCCGGAACAGTACGATTTGGCGATATATTCACGCTCGTTTTTCCGGAAGGCGTGGTAGGAATGGATATTGGTGAAGGAAGGGTTGGTGTGGCTTATGATGCTATGGGCAAGGAGAACAATGAAAAATTGGTAGAGTAAGCGAAAACGTGCTTTTCTAAAATAGCGGATTGGCAGGAAGACGCTGTAAAGTTCCGTGGAGATTACAGTAAAGGAAAGTAAAAAAGGCAACCAGTCATAGAGTATGGGCGGTAGATGTGAAAATATTATGAATTCGTAAGAGTCAAATGGCCAGGAAATGCCTTCGACGCACAGTGTCAAAATGAGCGCCTGCGTGCAACGGCGCAAGGCTTTGTCGGGGGAGGTATGGGGAATGGGGTGCAGCGGGGACATACGCTTTGAATAGGGGATGAATACTATTGATCCCCAGACGCCGCTCGGTGAAGCGCATTCGGTTGCTCTCAGGCGGCGAGGCGATCTTGTCTGGGAGTTCGCAGCATCACTTGGTAGGGGGCCCCTGTCAGGGGTTCGACGAGGGTCTCGATGACGGCAAAGCCAAGGCGTTGGTAAAAAGGAATGCTGCGGGGATTGAAGGTTTCCAGGAAGCACGGCATCGTCAGCGAGTCGGCTTTGCGCAGCATGGGCGACAGCAGGCCGCCGCCGATTCCCCGGCTGCGGCTGTCCGGCGCGACGCCGATGATCGAGAGATACCAGCAGGCCGGGTCGATGGCCGTCGGAAGGTTGCGCTCCATGGCGGCAACGATGGTTTGGTAGTTTGAAAAGCCTGCCGGGCCCAATACCTCGGAGATGGCGGCGAGTTTTTCGTCGCGTGCCTTATGCAGAAGGGACGCATCGCGCGATGTGATCCAGATGGCGGCGCCGATGTCTCCGGCGCGGGCGACATCACCGATTGCGCATCCTTCCGTGATGGAATGCTCGAAATAGCGCGTCAGCCGGTTCATAAGGCACGCATCGTCGCCGCTTTCCACACTGATCGCCTGGTAAAATGGGTCATCCACAAGGGCGGCGGCCAGGGACCGGGCAACAAGGGAAGCCGCGTTCGTGTCTGCCATGGGCGAACTCCATTCTGATTGAACGCCGTTTTTTAGCTTTTTCGGTACATGAGAGCAACTTGCGCGGTGGCGGCCTTATCGCAGCCGCCCCCGCCTTTCTTCTGGAATCGCGCGCCAAGCGCGGCGCTGCGCCAATAAAAAAAGCCGCCTCACTCGAGACGGCCTTTTCGTTTGCGCGGGGGAAGCCGGGTCAGGCCAGCGGCGTATTCTCCACCAGGCTCCGGACGCCGCAGGACGGACACTGGCTGGCGCAGCTGTTGAGGTCGCCCAGTTCCATGATGCGCGGATCGAAGTACTTGAGCTTAGCCCGATCGAAGTCGATGCACTGGCGGGTTTCAGTATGGGGCGACGTGCAAAAAGACTCCAGTTGTGTGGAAATTCTTTGTTTCAATTTTGGAGGTCACCATTTGCCGGACACATGGGGAAGTAAAAAAGAGGAGGATATGTAATAGATGGGTAACTTGACGGCTGCTCGGTCAAGAGTATGTCGCTGTTTGCACAGCAATTCTTTAACTTTTCTCTAAGTATTGTCATGTATCTTTCTCCCCGTGGGTGCTCTTTGAGGATAGCATCCAGCAGCTCTGTCAGCTTTTTACATTTTTTAGGGTCATTACGGCATGGGCCTTTAAAAGAAAGAGTGATGTTTTCACGTTGTATATCGCTTTGTATCCCTTGGAGCCTTAGTTCGACAAGTTCCTTTTTTTTCGAATCTGATATTGACGTGAGTATGTTCGCAATTATTGTTTTTATTTGTTGTTGATCTATGTCTGTGTTTTTAATGTATTTATTATTACATGGGCAGCAGGTGGATTGCTGTTCCATATTTATATGGCTGCCAGTGGTGTTTAATTCTTCAATTGTTGCGAGATAAAAACTTGCATTTTTTATATTTGTAAGTTCAAAAAGTGTATCGTCAATAAGTGATCCTTCAAATGAAGTTAGTTGAATATTACTCCCATTAAATGTAGAATTTTTGATATATGTTATATCTAGATTCGCGTTAAATAAGTCTGCGCCATAAAGTGCAGTGTTAATTAGTGTTGCTCCTGTAAGCTTGCTGTTTCTAAGATTTGCTCCGCAAAGATTTGCTCCATCAAGAATTGCTCCTTGAAGGTCGGCATCTTCAAGATTTGCTCCCTCTAAATTCGCTTCGGTCAAATCCGCATACTGTAAATTCGCATTTTTTAGATTAACATTTTTTAAATTTGCACTTTTGAAGTTTGCATGTTTAAGGCATCCGTTGTTCAGGTCAACATTTTCTAGTCTTGCGTGAATGAAATAAGAATATTGCGCGTGCGCTTTTTGCATATTTGATCCAGAAAGATTTGCCCCAATAAAAAGTGTAGAAGAAAGTAATGAAAACTTAAAATTCGAATTCTCCAAGTTCCTTCCTCGAAGATCGAGATGCTTTTGGTTGATTTGTTTTGCTATTTCGTCTGCGCAATTGGTTTCAGGATATTCATTTTGGCACCGAAATATTTTATTCACATTCTTATCCGGCAATGATAATATGGCATATTGAATATCGATATTTCTTTGAGATATTGTGTCTAAAAAAGTGATAAAGCTGGAACTGTGTTTGTATTTAGTCCCAGCTGTTTTACATTCCGCTGCTTTTTTATCAATGAATATTGAAGTGATCGGGTCCAGTATGCTCGAGCATACATTAAGTCGCTTGTCAATGTATGTTAAGATATCATTCCGGAAATGGTCGACAAACTCGCCTTGTATTGTCAGGAAGAAAGTACTTAAGATAATAAATAGTATGCCTAAGTAAAATACTACCATGCTTTTTTTTAGGACGGCATATGTTTTTTTGATGAATTCTCCTTTGTTTTTCTTCCATTCCTTTAGCGTTGGATAGTTTCCAAAAACACCTGACGTTATATCTGGTATGAGCCTCAATGTTATGATTACGTCGATTAATATTGCGAGCCTTTGCACGGTTATGAAAACATTGCTGTGATAAGGAAGGGATACCGCTTGGAAGAGAAAGAGGATTGTCCAGGGGAAAATGATATTAAAGATCCAAAGAATAATTCGAATCAGCATTTTCAATATTGGTGACATCTCAGTGTCAATAATAAAACTTGTAAATAGAAAATATGAATACAAATCAAGATGTTGTTGTTGCTGGTGCTCCGTCGAGTTGAACGAAGACAGGTACTTTTTGTAACCATATGTTTTCTTTGATATATAGTAATAGTTAATCAAGAGATTGATATGCATCATCGCAATAAAACAGGGGCCAAGGGTGAAGAACCAAAAAAAGGGAATCGTAATGTTGATAAATGGAATATCCTTAGCCGTTTCGCGGAGGATGGCTTCGTCGTTCGTGCCGAGGAGGGCAATGAAAAAATAGATGAGTATCGCGAGATACGCCAAGAAATGCGTGAAAATCAAAACGGAATCGCGGTGAATGGCTTCCCGGAGTTCATCAAGATGTTTTGTGCTGCACTCTGCCATGGCGATTCCTCGGACGTCGAACGTCGGGGATTTTCCAGGCAACGGACTGGAGTTCTATTTACACCACTATATTTGCCTTGCGTATGTGTCAATGCGCTTCCGATAAAAAAGGGCCGCCTCGCATGAGACGGCCCTTTTCATTTGCGCGGGATGCCGGGTCAGACCAGCGGCGTATTCTCCACCAGACTCCAGACGCCGCAGGGGCAGGCATTGGCGCAAAAGCCGCAGCCGATGCACTTGGCGGGGTCGGAGACCATCTCGAATTCCTTGTCTTCGAGCTGGTTGCGCGAGATCGCGCCCGTCGGGCAGATCATGGTGCAGACGCCACAGTCGCGGCAGGCGCCGCAGGACGAACACTGGCTGGCGCAGCTCTTGAGGTCGCCCAGTTCCATGATGCGCGGATCGAAGTACTCGAGCTTGGCCCGGTCGTAGTCGATGCGCTCGCGGGTATCGGTATGGGGGCGCTTGCCGGCGAAGATGTCGATGATGGCGGTGGCCGCCTCGCGGCCCATGCCGATGGCCTGGGTGAGGAGCCCCGGCCGCACGATGTCGCCGATGGCGAACACCTTGGGGTTGCTCGTCTGGTAGATGTCGTTGACCACCACATGGCCGCGCTCGGTGGCGATGGTGCCGTCGAGGATGTCCATGTCGGGCACGTCGCCGACCGACAGGATGACGGTGTCGGCCGGGATCACTTCGCCGGATTGCAAGGTCACGCCCTCGGACGTGATCTCCTTGGTGAAGCAGGGCCACTTGAACTTGGCGCCCGCGGCCTCGGCGTCCTTGCGTTCCTTGCCAAAGGAGGCCGGGGTCTGGATGTCGATGAGGGTGACGGATTCGGCCCCCAGGCGCGCGGCCTCGGTGGCCACGTCGCAGCCCACGTTGCCCGCGCCGATGATGACCACGGTCTTGCCGACCCTGGCCGTGCCCTTTTTGGCGGCCTTGAGGAAGGTGAGCGCCGGGGTGGCCAGCTCCTTGCCGGGAACGGGCAGCATGCGCGGGATGCTGGCGCCGGCGGCCAGGACCGTGAAGTCGTAGTCGGCCACGATCTGGGCGAATTCCTCACCCGTGATGGCCTTGTGGAACCGGATATGGGGCAGGACTTCCTGGGCGCGTTTGATTTCGGCCTCCAGGACCTCCTGGGGAATGCGGCTGGCGGGGATGGCGGCGGAAATCTTGCCGCCGAGCTTTTCGGCCGGGTCGTAGATCACGGCGTCATGGCCGGCCAGGCGCAATTGCCAGGCCACGGACATGCCGGCCGGGCCGCCGCCGATGACGGCCACCCGCTTGCCGGAAAGGGGCGGGAGCTTGGGCAGATGGCCGGCCTTGACGTTGGCCTTGCCGAGCAGGGCCGTGTCGAGGGGCAGCATGTGGCCGATGTTGCGCGTGCAGCCCTGCATGCACAGGTTCGGGCACAGGTAGCCGCAGACCGTGGCCGGGAAGGGCGTGTAGGCCAGCGCCAGATCCATGGCCTCGTCCATGAGCCCGTCGCGCACGAGCTGCCAGCGCTTCTGGACCGGAATGCCGGTGGGGCAGCTGGCCTGGCAGGGCGAAAGGTATTTCTTGTTTTCCCAGACCGGGACGAACCGGCGCAGCTCGCCGTTGACGATCAGCGGGATGGGGCTTCTGTCGCTGTCGTCCAGGTCGCCGATGAGTCCGCCCTTGCCGAGTTCCGCATCCCAGACGTTGGCGCGGAATTCGTCCATGGAGCGGCGGACCCGGCCGGTTTTTTCGACCGGCGTGCGGGCGGCGATAAGCTGCCACTCTTCGCGCACGGCCAGGGTCTCGTAGAGTTCCGGCTTGCCGATGGCGTCGAGGTAGGCGCGCAGGTTTTCGGTCAGCCAGGCGTAGGCCGCGTCGTCGATGGGCGCGAGCTTGGCGTCGGCCAGGGAGAAGCCCTTGTAGGGGCCGCGGAAGAAGATCTGGCCGCCGACCATGCCGACGCAGGGCCGGTAGCCAAGGATATTGTCGGGGTTTTGCGGCTCAAAGCCGCAGACCACGGCCGTGCCGCCGGCCATGAACTCGGCGAAATAGTCGCCAACGCTCCCAAGCACCCACATTTCCGGGGCCGCGTACTTGGGGTTGCGCTTGGTCATGGTCATGCCGCGCGCGCCAAGGTTGCCGGCGACCATGACCTTGCCCTGGGCCATGCCGTTGGCCGCGCCGTTGCCGGCGTTGCCGAGCACTACGATCTCGGCCCCGGCGTTGAGCCAGCCCACGTCGTCCGAGGTCGGGGCGTCGATGATGATTTTCGTGCCCGGGAAGCCCATGGAGCCGGTGCGCTGGCCCGGGGCTCCGGTGACGCGCACGGTGATGGGTTCGTTGCGGGAGACGAAAAGGCGGCCGCCGATGCCGTGCTGGCCGTCGGCCTCGACGAGAAGTTCGCGGGCTCCCTGGGTCACGGCCCGCTGGATGCGCTCCTCGAGGATGCGGGAATCCACCCGGTGGCCGTTTTCGATGCCGTGTATGGTAACGCTTTGCTGTGCCATGTGCGTTGCTGCCTTGCTGCTGCTGGGGTTCTGTTTCGCCGGGCCGCCGCCTAGACCACGTACTTGATCTTGAGGCGCTGGGACGCGTGGTAATCGCTGATGCCGAGCGCGTCGGACATGCCGATGGGCAGCGACGTGGAACGTCCGAGCGGGGCGACGATCTTGCGCAGTTCGGTGTCAAAGGAGAGGAACACGTCCACCAGGCGCTCGGCCACCTTTTCCGGGTCCAGCCGCCGGTACAGGCGCGGGTCCTGGGAGGTGATGCCCTTGGGGCACACGCCGATGTTGCACACGTTGCACCGGTCGCGCTCGGAGCCCAGGCAGCCGGCAGCGGCCTGCATCATGTACTTGCCCGACTGCACGGCGCTGGCGCCGAGCATGATCAGCGCGGCGGCGTTGGCGGCGAGGTTGCCGTTTTTGCCGATGCCGCCTCCGGCAATGAGCGGAATCTCGTTCTGCTTGCCGGCGGTGCACAGGTCTTCGTAGCAGTCGCGCAGGTTGGACGCGATGGGGTGCCCCATGTGGTTCATGGAGACGTTGTAGGCCGCGCCCGTGCCGCCGTCCTCGCCGTCGATGGCGAGCCCGGCCGCGTAGGGGTTGCGCACGAGGTTGTTGAGCACCGCCGTGGCCGAGGTGGTGGCGGAAATCTTCGGGTAGACCGGGACGCGGAATCCCCAGGCCATGGACATGGACTGGATCATCTTGGCCACGGACTCCTCGATGGAATACTGGGTCTGGTGGGTGGGCGGGCTCGGCAGGGACACGCCCTGGGGCACGCCGCGAATGGCGGCGATGAGCTTGTTGACCTTGTACCACATGAGGAGCCCGCCGTCGCCGGGCTTGGCCCCCTGGCCGTACTTGATCTCGATGGCGCAGGGGTCTTCCTTCATGTCCGGCAGGGCCTTTATGATCTCGTCCCAGCCGAAGTAGCCCGAGGCGATCTGGAGCACCACGTACTTGAGGAAGCGGGAGCGCAAAAGGCGCGGCGGACAGCCGCCCTCGCCCGTCGCCATGCGCACCGGCATGCCCATTTCCTCGTTTAAGTAGGTCACGCCCATGATCAGCCCTTCCCACATGTTGGGGGAAAGGGCGCCGAAGGACATGGAGCCGATCATCAGCGGGTAGATCTCGCGCACGGCCGGCACCCAGGCGTGTTCTTCCAGGGCGTGGAGGCCTTCCTCGGGGGGCTGCACCCGGCCGAGGAGGGTGCGCAGCTCGAACTCGTGCCGGCCGGCGTCGAGCGCCGGGTCGGTGAGCATGGAGATGCGGATGAACTTGATCTGGTCGAGCAGGCTGCCCGGATCGTTGCGCCGGCCGCCGCGGGTGCGGGCCTGGCCGCCGCGGTTGTTGTGGAACTTGAGCGTGGTGGCTTCGGGGCGCAGGCGCGGGGTGATGGCGTTGTTGGGGCAGACCATGTTGCACATGGAGCAGCCGATGCAGTGGTAGGCCGGGTCGGTGCGCTGACGGATGCCGTAATAGACGGAAAAGCGGGACTTGCCCTTTTTTTCCAGGGCTTCCGGCGTCTTGAGGATACGCTTGCGAAATACGCCGAGTTCGATGGCGTTGACCGGACACACGGACGTGCAACGGCCGCACAGGGCGCAGGTGTTGATGTCCCAGTCCACCTGCCAGGGCATGTCGTTGACGCTTAGTGTGGACGGGGTAATGACTGCAGTTGATTGCATATGGTGACCTCTTGGCATTCGGGGCGCACGATGGCCGTGTCCAGGTGCATGGGTTGAAAGTCGGCATGCTCGTCGCGATCGGGGATGGCCGCGTCGAGGCCGCAGATTTCCGAGGAGAAGGCGAAGATGCCGTCTTTTCCGCCGACCACGCCGGGGCGCAGTTTCTTGCGGTCCTGGACCATGAACATGGTCCCCTCGGGCAGGCAGCCGATGACGCAGTTGGGACCGTCGATGATGAGCTTGCGGCAGGTCTGCTTGATGCGGGCAAGCAATTCGCGGTCCGAATGGCCTTCCATCTCGGCGTTGGACAGCGGCGTGATGACGTGCTTGTAGTATTCGATGCCAAGGCCTAGGCGCTTGAGCGTGAAATGCATGATGTGGGCGAAGACTTCCGAGTCGGACTGGTAGCCCATGTAGCCTTCGAACCCGCGCGAGAGCAGGTATTCCTTGATAGGAACGAAAGCCGTGTTCTCGCCGTTGGTCATGGTGCAGACGCCCTGGAGGAAAAAGGGGTGGCAGGCGTAGAGGTTGATGGCGTAGTTGGTGTTCTGCCGGCCCTGGGCCAGGATGCGGCGGCAAAAAAGCTCCGGCCGGTCGAGGCCGAGGTATTCGGCCACGGTCAGCGGGTCGCCGACTTCCTTGACCATGATGGTGTCCGGCCAGAACGAGAAGACGCGGATGTCTTCCTTTGCCTCGCCCATGAGCCGGAGCGCCACGCGGATGCTCATATAGGTGAGTTCGCGCTCGGCCTGACCCTTGCTTTTCAGGTCGGCCGGGACCTCGTAGGCCCGGGCCATGTAGGTTCCGCGTACCGGGGTGCCGGCTGGAATCTTGGTCTTGGGGTCGAGCACGAGGGTGGACTTGGTGACGAACCCCCGTTCGTCCATGAAGGCGTCGAGGCGCTTGAGTCCGTCGTCCGTGAAGATGCCGGAAAGGATCGGCGCATCCTTCATCTCGCCGAAGGGTCCTCCCAGGTCATGGAGAAAAAGACCGACGCCGGAGCCGTCGTGTCCTTCCTTCATAACGTTGAGGGCCTCGATGGCGCGCATGGGGGACACGGGGTCCCGGCTGCTGAGGGCGAATAAGCGGCACATGGTCTACTCCGAATAACGCTATCTATTTGAGGGGGGTTTTTTCATAGTGACAAAATAGGGCAGCGTAAAGCAAAAAATAAAAAAAGGGGTCCTCTTGCGAAAAATGTAAATAATTTCCAGCGGAAGATTGTTTTAGCGAAATCCGATGCCCCTGTGACTTTTCAACTTTTTTGAAAAGTCAGGCCAGATGGCATGCGCCTCGCCCGCGATCACGCCGACGATTCTTCGGTTTCCACAGCCTCCCTTCCCGGAGGCATGCGCCGTCCCACCCGTCACGGCGCGGGCCGCGCCAATCCCGGCCCATACGCCCAGTTGTGGATAATAAGACCGAAATGGCGCGCGTCAAACGCCGACGGCTTGACAAGCGCCGCAACCCCTGCTTACCAAAGGTCCTACCAATTGTCGCGGCTTTATGTTGATAATGGGTTTATTCGGCATTTTTTCGCAATAATTGGGAATTAAGGTAGGACCATTAAGGATGCCATCCATGGAAGCCGTACTGTTGTTTTCCCCGGCCCGGCCGGGTCGGGCCAGCGAGGACGTGGCCCTGCAAATCGAAGCCGCCATCACCGACGGGTCCATTGCGCCGGGGCAAAGCCTGCCGAGCGAGCGCGAGCTGCAAGCCCAGTTTCGCACCTCGCGCGGCGTGGTGCGCGAGGCCTTGCGGGCGCTGAAGCAAAAGGGCCTGCTCGAGATCCGAAAAGGCGCGCGCGGCGGGGCCTACGTCAAGGCCGTGGGCGTGGACAACGTCAGCGAGTCCCTGGCCCTTTTCCTCAAGCAGCGCCAGGTGTCGCCGGCGCGGCTGATCGAGTTTCGCGAGACCGTGGACCGGGCGCTCATCGTCATGGCCGTGGCCCGGGCCACGGAAGCGGACATGCGGGAGCTGGCCGGCCTGGCCGACGCGCTGGCCGCGGCGGCCGCCGGCGACGCCCCGGACCTCGACCTCGTGGCCGAGCGCGACCGCGAGTGCAATCTGGCGCTTGCCCGCATGGCCGACAACCCGGTCTTCGAATGGATCATGCGCGCGGTGCAGCTCGGGTTCAGTTCCCTGGACATGGCCCTGTACGAAGACCCTGGCTGCCGGGAACGCACCGTGGCCAACTGGCGCGACACCGCCCGGGCCATCGCCGCGCGCGAGCCCCTGGCCGCCCTGTCCCACGTTTCCCTGCATTACGCCTGGCTGCGCCGCCGCCTGGAGCGGGGCGGCGAGGACGACGCGGACCGGATACCAAAGGAGCAGACATGAAGCAGTATGATTTCATCATCGTCGGCGGCGGTTCGGCCGGGTGCGTCCTGGCCAACCGCCTAAGCGCCAATCCCAAGCACAAGGTCCTGGTCCTCGAGGCCGGGCCCTGGGACCGCCGGTTCGATTTCCGCATCCACATGCCCGCCGCCCTGACCTATCCACTGGCCGGCAAGACCTACAACTGGTGGTACGAATCCGATCCCGAGCCGTACATGCGCGGCCGGCGCATCTACCAGCCGCGCGGCAAGGTCCTCGGCGGCTCGAGCTGCATCAACGGCATGATCTACATCCGGGGCAACGCCGGGGATTACGAGAACTGGGCGGCGAACGACGGCCTCGAAGACTGGGGCTACGCCCATGTCCTCCCGTATTTTCAGCGCGTGGAGACGCGCCTTGCCGGGGCGGACGGCTACCACGGCGTGGGCGGCCCCCTGGCCCTGACCACCCCTGAATGCGACAATCCGCTTTTCGACGCCTTTTTTGCGGCCACGGTCCAGGCCGGCTACAACCTGACCGACGACGTCAACGGCGAGCGCCAGGAAGGCTTCGGCCGCTTCGACCGCACCACCTATCGCGGCCGCCGCCACAACGCCGCCCGGGCCTACCTCCACCCCATCAAGAACCGCGAGAACCTGGACATCGTGACCCGGGCCACGGCCAGCCGCATCCTCTTCGAGGGCGACCGGGCCGTGGGCGTGGAATACCGCCGGGGGGGAAAGGTCCGCGAGGTCAAAGGCGGGGAGATCATCTGCTGCGGCGGGGCCATCAATTCCCCGCAACTGCTCCAGCTTTCAGGCGTGGGCAACGCCGACGAGATCGCCTCGCTTGGCATCACGCCCGTGGCCGACCTGCCGGGCGTGGGCGAAAACCTTCAGGACCATCTGGAACTCTACGTCCAGTACGCCTGCAAAAAGCCGGTCAGCATGTTCCCGGCCCTCAAATGGTGGAACCAGCCGAAAATCGGCCTGGAATGGCTCTTTTTGCGCAAGGGCATCGGCGCGACCAACCACTTCGAGGCCGGCGGCTTCATTCGCGGCAACGACGAGGTTGGCCACCCCAACCTCCAGTTCCATTTTCTGCCCATCGCCATCCGCTACGACGGCTCGGCCCCGGCCGCCGGCCACGGCTATCAGGTCCACGTCGGCCCCATGAACACCGACGTGCGCGGCCGCGTGAAGATCACCTCCCACGACCCGGCCGTCTATCCGAGCATCCTGTTCAATTACCTGTCCACGGAAAAGGAGCGCAAGGAATGGGTCGAGGCCATCCACTGCGCCAGGAAGATCCTCAACCAGCCGGCCTTCGACGAGTTGCGGGGCGACGAGCTGGCTCCGGGCGCGGACGTGGCGACCGACGAGCAGATCCTCGATTTCGTGGCCCGGGAAGGGGAGAGCGCCTACCACCCGAGTTGCACGTGCAAGATGGGGAGCGATCCCATGGCCGTCACCGACGGGAAACTGCGCGTCCACGGCCTGCGCGGCCTTCGCGTGGTGGACGCCTCGGTCATGCCGACGATCACCAACGGCAACATCTACGCGCCGGTGCTCATGCTGGCTGAAAAGGCCGCCGACGCCATTCTCGGCAACACGCCGCCCGAGCCGTCCTCGCGACCCTTTTACCGCCACGAACCCGCAACCGCGTCCTCCCCGGACGCCGTCTAAGGAGGCGAACATGGTTTTCGACAAGCTCTTTATCGACGGCGTCTGGCGACCGGCCGCCTCGGGGGCCACGCGCCCGACCGTCAACCCGGCCACGGGCGAGACGCTCGCCCAGGTGGCCGATGCCGGACGCGAGGATGCGCTGGCCGCCATCGCCGCCGCCCGCCGCGCCTTCGACCGCGGCGTCTGGTCCGACGTGCCGGCCCCCAAGCGCGGGGCCATGGTGCGACGCGTTGGCGACCTGATCGAGGAACACGCCGAGGAGCTGGCCAGACTGGAGACGCTCGACACCGGCAAGACGCTGGAGGAGTCGCGCTGGGACATGGCCGACATCGCCGGCATCTTTCGCTACTTCGGCGGGCTGGCCGACAAGGAGGGCGGCGAGGTCATCGCCTCGCCCAACCCGGATTCCACGAGCCTTCTCGTGCGCGAACCCGTGGGCGTGTGCGGCCAGATATCGCCCTGGAACTACCCGCTGCTCCAGGCCGCCTGGAAGATGGCCCCGGCGCTGGCCGCCGGCTGCGCCATCGTGGTCAAGCCGAGCGAGCTCACGCCCCTGACCACGCTACGCGTCACCGAGCTGGCCGAGGAGGTCGGGTTTCCGCCCGGCGTCTTCAATACGCTCACCGGCCCCGGCGATCCGGTCGGCGCGGAACTCGCGGCCAACCCGGACGTGGACCTTATCTCCTTCACCGGCGGTATCGTCACCGGCAAGTCCATCATGCGGGCGGCGGCCGGCAACGTGAAAAAGGTCGCCCTGGAGCTTGGCGGCAAGAATCCCAACATCGTCTTCGACGACGCCGACTTCGACGTGGCCCTGGATTACGCCCTGAACGCCGTCTTCTTCCACGCCGGCCAGATCTGCTCGGCCGGGGCGCGGCTCATGCTCCAGGACGGCGTCCACGACGCCTTCGTCGAGGCGCTGGCCGAACGCATCCGCACTATCCGCCTGGGCAACGGCCTTGACGAGGGCACGGAGATGGGGCCGCTTATTTCCGCCGCCCACCGGGACAAGGTGGAAGGCTACGTGGCCATCGCCCAAAAGGAAGGGGCGAAGCTCGTCTGCGGCGGATCGCGTCCCGACGATGCGGCCCTTGCCGGCGGCTTCTACTACCTGCCCACGCTTTTTACGGGTTGCGAAAACGCCATGCGCGTGGTCCAGGAAGAAGTCTTCGGCCCGGTCATCACCGTGGAGCGCTTCAGGACCGAGGAAGAGGCGATAAGCCGCGCCAACAGCACCATCTACGGCCTGTCGGCCGGATTCTGGACCCGCGACCCGGACCGCATCGCCCGGGTTTCGCGCAAGCTGCGGTTCGGCACGGTCTGGGTCAACGACTTCAACGTGTATTTCACCCAGGCCCCCTGGGGCGGCTATAAGCAGTCCGGACTTGGCCGCGAACTCGGCCGCATCGGCCTGGAAGAGTACCAGGAGGTCAAGCACGTCTACCAGAACCACGCGCCGAAGGCGGTTGCGTGGTTTGGTGTAACCGGGGGGAAACCTTTCTGAAGAAAGGTTTCCCCCCGGACCCCCTTTCCCAAGACTTCTAACGGTTACAAAGCGTTGTCGTTAAAGCATCCGTAATCGTGAGAAGTTTTTGGGAGGGGAGAGCGCGAGAGGGGAACCCTTTTTTCAAAAAGGGTTCCCCTCTCGCCCACCCCAAGCTCCCACCACCTCAACCCAAGGAGGTCTGATGCTTCGATCAACAACCAGGAAGCTGGTCTTTGCCATGTGTCTGGCGTTGTCTGTGGCGCTGATGGCCGGGCAGGCGTTGGCCAAGCCCGGCGAGATCACCTTCGCCAGCGTGAGCTGGACGGGCGTGACCATCAAAACCGAGCTTGCGGTTCAGATTCTGGATGTTCTCGGCTACAAGGCCCGCAACCTCATGGTGTCCGTGCCGCTGGCCTACAAGGCCATGGCCACGGGCGAGGCGGACGTGTTTCTCGGCAACTGGATGCCGTCCATGGCCACCATCGCGGAGAAATATTTCAAGGACGGCTCGGTCATCAAATACTGCGAAAACATGACCGGGGCCAAGTACACCCTGGCCGTGCCCACCTACGAGTACGAAGCCGGCCTCAAGGATTTTTCCGACATCCACAGATATGCCGACAAGCTGGACCACAGGATCTACGGCATCGAGGAAGGCAACGACGGCAACGAGATCATCCAGGCCATGATCGACAAGAACATGTTCGACCTGGGGGATTTCAAGCTCGTGTCCTCGAGCGAAGCCGGCATGCTCGGCCAGGTGCAGGCCTTTGCCCGGAAAAAGCAGTGGATCGTTTTTCTCGGCTGGTCGCCCCACAGCATGAACGAGACCATCGACATGAAGTACCTGACCGGCTCCACCGACGCGACCTTCGGCCCCAACGACGGAACCGCAAGCGTCTACACCAACATCCGCAAAGGCTTCGACAAGCAGTATCCAAACGTCGCGAAGTTCCTCAAAAATCTCACCTTCCCCATCCCCATGATGAACACCATCATGACCACGCTGCACAACAGCAAAGAGGAACAACCCCGTCGCGCGGCGCTCAAGTGGCTCAAAGCCAACCCGGATATCCTGAAAAAATGGCTCGACGGCGTCACCACCAGGAAGGGCAAACCGGCCCTGCCCGTGGTCACGGCCTTCCTGGCCAAGGTGCATTAAGAGGATAAGACTGGGGGAAAACTTTTCTGTAGAAAAGTTTTCCCCCAGACCCCCTTTCCAAAGACTTTTAACGATAACAGATTGTCACCGTTGGAAGTTTTGGGGAGGGGAGAGCGCGAGAGGGGGACCCTTATGATGGACGTCGCCCTATGGACGTAGGCCGAGAAGGCCACTTGGCTTCGAAGGCGGCATGGGCTCAATTGGACGAGAGCTTAACGGGCTGTCCAATTTCTTGTGACCACCTCAGGCCATTCACCATAACACCGCCGCTACGTAATACTAACGAGTGAAGTCGCTTTTAAGGCCATCTCGGGTGTGATCGTTTTGAACTCTCTTTGGGCTGATGGAAAGTACTTCATGCTCGCCCAAAGTTTCTTGTCTCCTACGATGAAACACCGTTTTTTCGCACGAGTAATCGCGACATTTAAAAGGTTTGGTTTGGATGCGGCCCACTGGGCTGCCCCGATTTTAGTGTCGCTGTCCGCGCCGAGGACCATGATAACACAATCTTCTTCCTTGCCTTGAAAAGTGTGTACTGTCCCTATTCTCGCTTTGCACCAGTCGTTGAGAGTGCGTTCTGCCGGCTTGTTCGTCGCTCCATAAATTGCCCAATCGCCTTTTAGTTTTTTTCGAAGTTCTTTCGTCACGGCCTTGAACGGGGATATGACATAAATTGCGGGGAGTTCATTCTGCTGCATGAACGTATTTATTATGAGCCGGATAACGAATTCAATCTGGCTTGGAACAATCTGTTGGTTGGTTGTTTGTCCAAGGATATTCACCCACGCGCTTTCAAGAGGCAAGGGCGGTTGGTTTGGGGCGGATTTGTGGGGAAGGCCAAAAATCATCCTCCCCTCGTATGCGATGTTGTTTGAAACGGAAAACATGGGTTCGATACAACGCCTGTGAACCCTTAGTGGGCTGCCGATCCATGTCTGGCTTTCCCTTGAATAGGACGATGTATACGCGCCGTACGTATTGCAGGCATCGGCCAGGCTCTGGGCCGAAACCACGTCCGGCGCGTAGTCGCCTTCTTTCGTGTGTGGAGAAAGTGCGGAAATGGAGCGGATCAAGTTTGCAGGGACCGTGAAGACCGGTTCTATCTGGAGCGGGTCGCCGACGACGACGGCGTTTTGCGTCCGCCGCAATGCGCCGACCGCCGCCTGCGGAACAGCTTGCCCCGCCTCGTCAATGAACAGCCAGCCAAGCATGTTGGAACCGACGTCTTTGAACTGGGTTGCAAAGGAAGCAAAGGTGGTTGAAACAACAGGCACGATCATGAAGAGGCTTTGCCAGATTGTGAGGGCGTCCAGGTTGTCGAGGCGGGCATGTCCCTTGAGGTAATTGCTGATCGCCATGATGTTGCCTCTAAAACCTGCTCCGCCGCGGTCTTTGTTCCTGCCGACGTCGGCAAGCCAGGCTTCATGCAGGGTCAGCGCCGCGCTGAAGAGCTCGGTCCGAAGCGTTGAGAGCCTTTCGTCGTTCCAGAGGCCGCGTATTTGGAATGCCTCGGTTTCAAGCTCGTCTGGCGTTCGAGGTATGTCGAAATTGCTGAAATGTTGCTTTAGTGCCTCAAATTCTTTCTGTTTTACTTCCCATTCCCGCCGCCGCCTTGCCAATCGCCCGCCAGCTTCCCGGCAGCAAGTGTCCGCCTGAATTTCTTGGTCCCGCAGCAAGTTCACTCTGCTGTCGACAGCTGCGATGTCCGCCTCCAAACACTCGCGCTTCGACGTGAGGACGCGGGCGGCCAAGCGGTATTTTCTGTCAGAAGAAAGCCGGAAAAGGCGACTGAACCAGCCCGGTTTTTGTTGTTCGAGGGTAAGCCATTCCATCTCGGCTTGGTGAATCGAGTGCCGGATTTCGGTGGCTTCTTGCGTGGCGCGGGCAAGCGCTTGCTTAATGCGGGTAAGTTCCTGTTGACAATGTTCAAGATCTTCTATGTTTCCGGCAACGTAAGAGTCTTCCGTTTGTCCTGCCAATTCCTCAGCCAAAGAAGCAAACAAAGTGCGATCTGTAAGCTCATCTTCAACAAGTGTTTGTTTGGACAGGAATGTCGTTTTTGCTTCGTCAAACGTTGGACCGTTATATTGATCTATCCAGTCGTAGATATGGAGCAGGCCAAGCTTATGTGCCGGACTGCGATTTTGATTGTCAGGATAAAAGAAAAAGCCTTCATTGAATTTCTTGCGGTTAGCATAGTTCCCCAAGGCGCACGCGATGAGGCCCCATTGTGTTTTTTCTGGAGGGAGCGGCGTGAATTTGTTGCCATTGTTCTTGGTTGCGATCTTCTGGGCAGTTTGCTGGATATACGTCTTGTCGCGCCAAACTTTTCCCAAGGATGCTTGTTTTGGAAGCTCCTTGGATATGTTGTTAACCGCCGCGTTATTCGATGAGGCGACAATCATCTCGAAGCCGGCGAGTTCCGGTTTGAGCGTGCAGACCAATGTCCCATTCCCCAACGGGAGTTGTTTTTTCCCGTCAAAAGCGCATGCGGCCGTTCGAAATGCGGCGAGCACGCCAGCCCTCCGGACGACGTTCTCGGCGATGATATCCCGCAGCAAGGTTGTTTTGCCGGTGCCGGGAGGTCCGTTTACCGAAAATATGCCGCGCTGTTCATTGACCTCGAACGCCATGTTGATGGCGAACTGCTGCATCAGGCTCATGAGATGGTCGGGAGCGTCGAACCAATGTCCACGGTTGAACATGTTCGGGCGCAGCTTTTCTTGCAGCGTCCTCCTGCCTTCTTTCGAGTAAATGTCGATTCTCTCCGCCGGGTTGCGTGGCGTCAGGTATTCGCGCAATGAGCGCGACATCTTGCCCGCTTCCGCATCCTCCATTGCGCTTTCAAGATCCTTGATGAAAAAACTGTTGAGGATATCCACCTCCGGCTCCTGGAGGGCGTCATCTTCAGGGGTGTTGTCTTTATCGGCATTACCGGATTTGGCGTGTGACTCTTGCCACTGAAGGATTGCAGGGGCCGTTTCGTCTTTAGGCGTGAATTTAGCCCAATCGTAGAGCAGGTCGCGCAGGGCGAAAATGTCTTCGGCGGTCAATGGCTGCGGAGCCCCTGCGGTTTCGCGTTGATTGGCGAAGTTTTGAAGCCTCTCGACTAACCGCGCCTGGGCCAAAGCGAAACTGCTGGCGCTCAACCCGTCAAGTCCGAGGGTTTGAACCATCCCCAACGCCCAGGGCAACGTTGAGATTGAGATTGCATCAAACAGCGGTTCTCCATGTTCGTTGAGCTTGATTTTGGCGAAGCAGGTGGCCCCTTCCAAGTCTCCTCTTTCCTGATTTTCAAATGTATCATTGTCATCGGGACCCAGTTGAAGCATGCGTTGGCAAATAGGCGCAATCTCATTTTTGTCGAATACGCCAAGAAACAAGGAGTAGTTGGGGATTTTGTCGTCGGAACACGCCGGGAAGTTGAATATCTCCATTCCCTGTTGGAGTGAGTCCTTATGCAACCAGTTTATCTTTTTACGTTGGTTGGTATCTTGGACAACGCTGCCATCAAGATCGAATGGTATGAAGAATTCAATCTTGTGCCACGAATTGAGAATGGCGAGGAGGCGCTCCTTGTCAGACTCGACGAGTGATATCATACTGCTTTTATTCATTTTTACCTTAAAGTGGGGAGCCTTCCGCAGTTGTTGCGGGTGAACCTGTTGCGCGCATGTTGGGGTTGCTCCTTCGCATTTCCCGTTCACCTCCCCAACACGTCGCCTGCGGCGAAGGGCTTGGGGATGAGGCCGAAGCGGGCGCAGACGTCGATGACGCCTTGCAGGGCGGCCGGTTCGAGCTTTTCGGGGAAGCGCGGCAGGGTGATTTTGGCGGCCAGTTCGGGCGAGAGTTTGGTGCGGCCGCGCAGGATTTCACGGGCCTTGTCGGGGTGGGCGGTGATGAAAGCCGAGGCCTTGGTCACCGCCCGGACGAACGCTGCCGCTTCCTCGGGGTGGGCCTTGATCCAGGACTTTTTGGCGAACCAGGCTCCGATCAGATAGGGGTTGCCGAAGGCGGCATGGGGTGAGGGATCAAGCACCTTGGCCACGCCGCGCGACACGGCGTCGGTGACGAAGGGTTCGAGGGTGAGCGCCGCGTCGGCCGATCCCTTGGCCAGGGCGGTGGCCATGTCCGGGAAGGGCACTTCCACGAGGCGGATGGAATCGGGAGCGATCCCGGCTTTTTCGGCCAGGGCGCGCATGGCCGCCTCGTTGATGTTGCCGAGGGTGTTGATGGCCACGGTCTTGCCGGCCAGCTCCTTGACCGAGGTGATCTTGGAATCCGCCGGCACGAGCAGCGCATGGACGTCGTTGGTGCCGGCCACGCCTTCGGCCCCGGGGGCCAGGAAGGTGAAGTCGAAACCCTTTGCGTGGGCCAGGATGATGGACACGGTGTTGGACCAGCCGACGGCCAGCTCGCCGCCTTCCACGGCCGGGGCGATGACCGCGCCGCCCTTCATGGACGCGCCCGTGACGGCCAGGCCTTCGGCCTTGAAATACCCTTCGGCCTCGGCCACGAAGAATTGCAGGCAGTCGCCGACCGGCATGTAGCCGACCCTAAGCGGCGCGGGTTCGGCGGCGTGGACGGGCAGAGCGAGGAAAATCGAGAGCAGGGCGAAAAGCAGCGGGCGCGGCATACGGGCCTCCTGTGGGTTGTCGTGGCTGCGGCCGAAAACGCGATCAGCCTTCCATAGCGTCCCCGCGTCCGTCATGCCAGCGTAAAAGCCGCGCAGTGACGCGTTCCACGGCCGCGTTGAGCCCGAGTCCGAGAATCCCGAGCATGGCGACCCCGGCATACATCTCCGGAATGGCGAAGGTGCGCTGCATGCGCAGGATATAATGTCCGATGCCGCTGGTGGCCCCGATCATCTCCGAGAGCACGGCCACGATCAGCGCCATGGGCACGGCCGTGCGAAATCCGGCCGCGACGCTCGGCCCGGCCGCCGGCAACATGACCCGGGCCAGGGTGTCGAAGCGCGACAGGCCGTAGGCGGCGGCCGTCAGGCGAAACTGCGGCGGCACCGCCCTGGCCCCGTCCATGGCCCCGACCAGGATGGGAAAGAAGCAGGCGAAAAAGACCACGAACACCTTCATGCCCGAGCCGATGCCGAAAAGGAGCATGGCCGCCGGAATGATGGCCGGCGGCGGCACCGGGCGCAAAAGCTCCACCGTGGGCGAGAGCAGCCGGGCCAGCCGGCGCGAAACGCCCATGCCGAGCCCGAGCGGCACGGCGACCGCGGCGGCGATCCCCAGTCCGGCCAGGGCGCGCGTAAGCGTCTGCCCGGCCTGGAGCGGCAACAGCCCCGAGACGGTCAGCTTCCAGAAGGTGACGGCAATGATCGAAACCGGCGGAAAGTAGAGGTGTGACACGATGCCAAGCCTGGAAACCGCTTCCCACAGGCAGGCCAGGGCCACGAAAACGATCAGTCCCGAGACGCGTCGCATCGCCTAACGCCCCCTGCGCGGCATCCAGCGCAAAACGCGGCCGCGCACGCCCACGAAGGCGGCGTTGAGCCCGAAGCCGAGCAACCCCACGGCCACGATGCCGGCGTACATGGCATCGGGACGCCGGGCCAGGGACGACTCCAGGATGAACGAACCCAGGCCGCTTCCCGCCGCCGCCATCTCCGTGGTCACGGTGACGGCCACGGCCACGGCCAAAGCCACCCGCAGCCCGGCCATCACCTGGGGCAGGGCGGCCGGGGCGCGCACCAGCAAAATCGTCTCGCGTCGCGACAACCCGTACACCCTGGCCGTGGCCAAAAGCTCCGGACCGGCGGCCGAGGCCCCGGCCAACGCGGCCACATAGGCCGGCCAGCAACAGGCGAACCCGGCGATGCCCACGCACAGCCCGAATCCCAGCCCCAGGAACAAAATTCCGATCGGAATCAGCGCCACCGACGGCATGGGCCGCAGGAATTCCACCGTGGTCCGGCTCGCCCGGCCGAATTCCGGAAACACACCACAACAAAACCCCAACAACACGCCGACTCCGCCGCCAAAGGCAAACCCGGCCAGGGTGCGCCACAGCGTCGCGCCGCCCTGTCGCCACAATTCGCCGGAAACCGTCAACCGCCATAACTCCGCAACAACCCCCGAAACCGGCGGCAACAAATCCGGCCGCACCACGCCCCCCCGCGCCGTCGCCTCCCAGAGGAGGAGCAGAGCGAGGAGGAGCAAGTAGCCCATGGATGATGCCTCCGGCGGCCAGGAGGGGCGTCGCCCCTCCTGGACCACCCTACCGGGGGGAATAATTCCCCCCGGGCCCCCTTTGATGGGGCATGGGTTGGATATGTCGGATGGATGCGGCATGTCGGTGATGGTTGAAATTGTCCGCTATTAAAGGGTCCAGGGGAATTATTCCCCTGGTGGGGTGGGTGTGGGAGGGGCAACGCCCCTCCCACCCTCTTCCTCTCGCCGCAACAGGGCGTGAATCGCCCTACGGGCGTCGAGGAAGCGGCGATCCTCGCGGGTGCTGATCTGGTCGCGGGGTGTGGGCAGTTCGACGGTGATGGTGGCGGCGACTTTGGCCGGCGGCGGTGTGAGCACGATGACGGTATCGGACAGGTACACGGCCTCGTCGATGTCGTGGGTGACGAAGAGCACGGTTTTGGCCTGGTTGCGGGCGACGGCGGCGAGCAGGTCTTCGAGTTCCTCGCGGGTCTGGGCGTCGACGGAGGCGAAGGGTTCGTCGAGGAGCAGGATATCCGCGCCGTAGGCCAGTCCCCGGGCCAGGGCGGCGCGCTGCTGCATGCCGCCGGAGAGCTGCCAGGGGTAGCGGTCGGCGAATGCGGCCAGTCCGACCGAGGCCAGGGCCTGTCTTGCAGCCTGTTCCTTGTCTTTTTTGGAGCCGGGTTTGCGGCGCAGCACGAAGCGGATGTTTTCGGCCACGGTTTGCCAGGGGAAGAGCGAGGCGGCGGCGTTTTGGAAGATGAGGGCCATTTCCGGGGGCGGGCTGGTGACGTCGCGGCCGTCGAGGCGCACGTGGCCGGAAGTGGGGCGCATAAGCCCGCACACGCATTGGAGGATGGTGGATTTACCACAGCCTGACGGCCCCAGAAGCGAGACGAACGCCCCGCGCGGCACGGCAAAGCTCACCCCGGCCAGGGCGCAGGCCGGCGGCGAACCGTTTTGGGCGTAAGTTTTGGACAATTCTTCAATAGTCAGCACAAGGGGTATTCGTAATGCAATTCGCTTGGGGAAGAAAAGGAGAAAGTGCGGGAGGGGAAAGCTTCCGAAAGGGGGAGGCTCCCTCGCGGCCTTTTCATTTCAAATATCCTGTTTTTCAGAAGGGATGCATGATGCCCATCGCGGTTGCGCGAAGTTTAGGGTTGGTAGGCCGGCGGCGGCATGTGGCGGCCGCGCGCGGCGCATATTTGAAGAATACGCCTTCGCGTCCCCACATGCCCCGCCGGCCCTGGGCCTCCGCGCCATATCTGGGAACAATTCTCCCAGTCGGGAAGAAGAAAAACATCGTCGGCGGCTATATTGGGGAACGATTTTCTGGCCGCTACAGGCTCCCTTCCAAAATCCGTTTCACATGATCCAATATCTCACCCCATGAAAAGTCTTGGGAAGGGGGCCTGGGGGAAACCTTTCTCCAGAAAGGTTTCCCCCAGCGGGGTGGTCCAGGAGGGGCGGCGCCCCTCCTGGCCGCCGGAGGCTCCCCCTCCTGCGTCATGCCCATTCAACGGGCAGGCGGACGGTTTTGCCGGCTTTGTTGGAGAAGAGCAGGTACCCGTTGTCACGGCCGAAGATATAGAGATCGCGGGTCACGGCCACGTCTTGTTTGCAGTAGGTGATGATCTCGTCCATGCGGCCTTCCTTCCACCAGGCCAGGGCTTCCAGGCCCGAGGCGGATTTCCGGGCGCCGAGGGTGGCCTTGGCCAGTCCGTCCAGGGACAGGCGGTAGCCCAGGCGGGCGTGGACTTTTTCCAGGATATCCAGGGTCGGCAGGGTGTGGTGGTCGAAGGGCGACGCGCCGGCGAGGACCTTGTAGTCGAAGCGGTTGATGTTGAAGCCGACCACAAGGTTGCACTGGGCCAGGGCTTCGTAGAGGGCGGGGAGTTCCTCCTGGCGGTAGACCAGGAAGTCGTCCAGGGACGAGTCGTAGAGCACGGCCACGGAGATGCCCATCTTGTAGGCGTTGCCCCAGCCGCCGACCTCGGCGGCGGAGCGGCGCGTCTCCACGTCGAGGACGCCGTAGCGCTCGGGCGGGGCCTGTTTGATCAGGGCGGGGCCGGAGCCGGGCTTCTGGTTGTTGGTGTGTTGTTGTTCGTTGCACTCGGGACGGCAATCGCCTTTCTCGGGCATTTTTCCTGACACGAGCAGCTCCAGGAGAAAGCGGCAGGCAACCTTGTCGATGGGCCGGTTGCCGGAACCGCATTTGGGGGAATGCACGCAGGAGGGGCAGCCGGTCTCGCAGGGGCAGCCTGCCACCGTGGCCAGCGTGCGGGAAAGGGCTTCCTCGGCCTTGGCGAAGGCCATGCGGCTAAGGCCCACGCCGCCGGGCGCGCCGTCGTAGATGAACACGCAGGCGCGGCCGACTTGCGGATGCAGGGGAATGGAGATGCCGCCGAGGTCGTTGCGGTCGGTTAAGACCAAGAGCGGCAGGATGCCGATCATGGCGTGTTCCATGGCGTGGATGGCGCCCATGAAGTGAAAGAGCCGCCGGTCGAGCTCGTCCTGCACGTCCTTGGGGATGACCCACCACAGGCCTTCGGTTTCGAAGACCATGGGCGGCAGGTCCAGCGGCACGATGGACAGGAGCTGGCCGCCGCGATTGGCCCGGCGCTCGTAGCCGGTGACGGTTTCCGTGACCTTGAGCCGGCCGAGGAACACCGGCACGCCGTGGACCGTCTTTTCGCCGGAGACTTCCAGGATTTCCGTCATCTTCTGGCCCCGGGCCCGGGTGTGGTAGTCGACCTTGCCCGGGGCGACTCTTACCCGGCGCTCGGCGATATCCAGGGATTCCACCATGTAGGAGACGCCCCGGTGGATGTAGACGGCGCCGGGATGGGTCTCGCGGTAGGCGCGCTGCTCGTCGATCTGGCCGATGACCGCGCCGCTCGTGGTTTCGATGGTGAACTGGCCGCCCGAGCCGCGCAGGTTGACGTCGCGGTGGGGGCGTTTTCTGGCGGCGAAGACGCGCGTACCTTCGCGGTCGCGCAAAAGCAGCCCCTTCCCCTCCAGCCGGGCGACTTCCCTGGCCATGGCCGGCGGGGTGATGAGCGGTTCGCCCACGGTGAGCGGCAGCTCGGCGGCGGCGCATTCCAGGTGCTTGGCCGCGATGACCGGGTTGTCGGGGTTGATGACGGCCGATTCCGGCGGGCGCTCGAAGAAATCCGCCGGGTGGCGCATGAAGTACTGGTCCAGGGCGTCCTCGCCGGCAATGAGCGCCACGGCCGATTCCCGAAGCGCCCGGCCGACCCGGCCGCCGCGCTGCCAGGCGGACATGACCGAGCCGGGGTAGCCGCACAGCACGCACAGATCGAGGCCGCCGATGTCGATGCCGAGTTCCAGGGCCGAGGTGGAAACGACGCCCAGAAGCTCGCCCGAGGCCATGGACGCCTCGATGGCCCGGCGCTCCTCGGGCAGAAATCCCGAGCGGTAGGCCGAGACCCGCGAAGCGTATGGGCCGGCCCGTTCGGAGATCCACAGGCTGATGAGCTCGGTCATGCGGCGCGACTGGGTGTAGACGATGGTGCGCAGGCCCCGTTTCAGCGCCGCGGCCAGCAGCATGACCGCCGTGGTGGACGGCGACTGCTCGGGGTTGATGAAAAGGAAATGGCGCGAGCCTGTGGGCGCGCCCGAGGCGGTGACCGTCTCCACCGGCAGTCCGGTGAGGCTGGCCGCCAGCTCGCCGGGGTTGCCGATGGTGGCCGAGGAGAAAACAAAGGCCGGCCGCGCCCCGAACCGGGCGCATACGCGCAGGAGCCGCCGGAACACGTGGGCCATGTGCGAGCCCATCACCCCCCGGTAGGTGTGCATCTCGTCGACCACCACGTGGGTGAGCCCGGCGAAGACGGTGCTCCAGGCCTCGTGGCCGGGGAGCAGCGACAGGTGGAGCATCTCGGGGTTGGTGATGAGGATCTGGGGCGGATTGTCGCGTATCTTGCGCCGGAAATGGGGCGTGGTGTCGCCGTCGAAGATGGCGGCGGTGGGGCGGCTCGAGGCCGGCAGGGCCGCTGTCAATTCGTTTATGGCCTTGAGCTGGTCCTGGGCCAGGGCTTTCAGGGGATAGAGGAAGATGGCCCGGGAATCGGGGTTTTGGGCGATCTCCTCCAGGACCGGCAGCAGGTAGGTCATGGTCTTGCCGCTTGCGGTGGGTGTGGCCACGGCCACATGGCGTCCGGCCCGGGCCAGGTCCACGGCGGCGGCCTGGTGGGTGTAGAGGCGGGAGATGCCGCGCCCGGCCAGCATGGCGGCCACGGGCCGGGAAAAGGGGCGCACCGGGTCGGCGTAGGCGGCCTGGGCCGCCGGAAAGACGCGGTGGCACACGACCTGGTTGCCCAGGCGCTTGGACGCGAGCAGGGCGGCCACGTAGGCGGCGACGTCGCCGGCGGCGTCGAGCCGGGGCTCGGGCGCGTCGGGGAAGGGGGTATTGGCGTCAGGGAGCGGCATGATCGTGGGGCGGCTATGCCCACGCCCGTCATGGGGCAAAATCCGGTTTTTCGCAAGGCGGCGGGCTAGGCGCATTGTGCTGCGGCAGGCTTTATTGTAACGGTGTATCGTAGCAAACTCGGAAAGATACCGACGCAACGGGCTGGCCGTCCCGGGCGAGGGCTTTTTGGGGAAGGCGACCCCTTATGCGGCTACGCAAAATGCTCGGCCTTGATGGTCTTCGCGGACAATTACGCTTCTACACGCTGCTTCTGGTAGTGCTGCCCATCCTTTTGGCTTTACTCTGCTTTTCTCTGTTTCAGCGCGGGCATGTCGTGGAAAGGGAACGACAAAGCCTTGTCTATAGTTTACGACAAGAATGCAATGTCGTGCGCACGTGGATTGATGAACGCGTCGACGATGCCGAGTATTTTGCCAGGATCGCTGCGATCATGCACAGCGACAGCATCGATCTGTCTGAGTACTATAAGCTTTATGTCAAGACACATGAATATGTAAAACACATATTCTATGTTGGGACTGACGGAGTCATTCTTGCTTCGAATATCGACACCAAGGGTGCCTCCCTTGGCGATCGCGCCTATTTCAAAGATGGCCGGGAAGGACGTTCCGCCTTGGAACTGATTCCGGTCGGCCGCCTGACAGGCAATCCGGCCTGCGTGTTCAGCGTGCCCATCACCGCGAAGGACGGAGGCTTCGGCGGGGTGCTGGCCATCTCGGTGCATCTCAAATCCCTGGACCGCTGGCTGCGCGAGAATGTCGCCTATTCCGGCAGCCCGGTCATCCTGTGCGATACCGAGGGCCGTATCCTGGCCCCGACGACGGTGATGGCGGCCGCGGGCGGTCCTGGCAAGGCGCGGGTTTCGCCGGAGCTGCTGGCCTGCGGGGAAAAGGGCGGGGTGTACGTGGGGCCGGACGGGCGCGAAATGCTCGGGGCGGCGGTTTCCCTTGGCCGCGACGGCTGGCGGCTGGTCAGCGATATGCCCGTGTCGGAGGTGCTGGCCGGCTACCGGCGGCAGATGCGCTGGGTGGTTTTCGGGGCGCTGGCCACGGTGGCCTTGGTGCTGCCGCTGGTGCTGCGCCTGTCCCGCAAGATCGAGCGGCCCCTGACGACCCTGGCCGCCTATGCCCGGGAGCTGCGGGAAACGCGCTACGCGGCGGCCTGCCCGATCATCAGGGCCGAGCGCCTGCCCCGCGAGGTGGCCGAACTGCGCGACGCCTTTTGCTCCATGGCCGGCGAGGTGCGCGGCCGCATCGAGGAGGCCGAGCGCCTGAGCGTCCAGGACGCGCTGACCGGCCTTTACAACCGGCGATTCCTTTTTTCCGGCGGGATGAAGCTGCTGGCGGCATCCCAGCGGTCGGGACGGCCGTGCTCGTGCCTGATGCTCGACGTGGACCATTTCAAGACGGTCAACGACACCCACGGGCACACCGCCGGCGATCAGGTGCTGGTCCACCTGGGGCGGGTGCTCTCGGGCTGCGTGCGAAAATCCGATCTCGTGGCGCGCTATGGCGGGGAGGAGTTCGCCGTGCTCCTGACGGGCGCCGATGTCGCCCAGGCGGCCATGCTGGCCGAGCGCTTCCGCCACGCCCTGTCCGGCGCGCCGTGCATGGTCGAAAACCGCGCCCTGGTCGTGACCGTGAGCATCGGCGTGGCCGCGCTGCGGGACCAGGTGGAATACGGGGAAACGCCCCTGGACGATCTGCTGGCCCGGGCCGACAAGGCGCTCTACGTCGCCAAGGCCGCCGGCCGCAATTGCGTGAAGGTGGATAAGGGATAAGGGATAAGGGGAAGGGAAAAGGAGATGCGAGAGGGGGACCCTTTTTGAAAAAAGGGTCCCCCTCTCGCGCTCTCCCCTCCCAAAAACTTCTAAAGGTTACAGCCTATTTTCGTTAACAGTCTGTAATCGTTAAAAGTCTTTGGAAAGGGGGTCCGGGGGGAAACTTTTCTACAGAAAAGTTTCCCCCCGGTGCTTCAATGCCCGGTGAGTTTGTACTTTTTGAGCTTGTACTGGAGCAGGCTTTTGGAGATGCCGAGCATGTCCGCCGCCTTGACCTGGACGAGGTTGGAGCGGGCCAGGGCTCGGCGGATGAGCGCCGCCTCGATTTTTTCCAGCGTGTCGTTCAGGTTGATCTTGACCGGCAGCAGGTCCACGGCGGATTTGTACTGGCTTTCCTCGTCGCGGATCTCGCTCGGCAGGTCCTCCACCTGCACCATGTCGCCCCCGGCCAGCACCACGCACCGCTCCACCACGTTTTGCAGCTGGCGCACGTTGCCCGGCCATTCGTAGGCCGTCAGGTAGTCCATGGCCTCGGGGGAAAACCCTTTGAACTTCTTGTTGTTCTCCCCGGCGTAGCGTTCCAGGAAATGGGCGGCCAGGATGGGGATGTCCTCGCGGCGCTCGCGCAGCGGCGGCGTCTGGATGTGCACCACGTTGAGGCGGTAGTAGAGGTCCTCGCGAAAGGTCCCCTCGGCCACAGCGTCGGCCAGATTGCGGTTGGTGGCGGCCAGGATGCGGATGTCCACCTCGATGGGTTCGGAGCCGCCCACGCGCTCGAACTTGCGTTCCTGGATCACGCGCAGGAGCTTCACCTGGAGTTCCGGGGACAGCTCGCCGATTTCGTCGAGAAAGATCGTGCCTTCGTGGGCCATCTCGAACCGGCCGCGCTTGCGGGCCACGGCCCCGGTGAACGATCCTTTCTCGTGGCCGAAAAGCTCGGATTCGAGCACTCCCGAAGCCAGCGCCATGCAGTTGACCGACACGAAGGGGGCGTTCTTGCGCGGCGAGGCGTAGTGGACGGCCTTGGCCAAGAGTTCCTTGCCCGTGCCGGATTCGCCGGTAATCAGCACCGTGGACCGGGTGGGCGCGGCCTTGGACACCATCTCCAGCACCCGCTGCATGGCCTTGCCCCGGCCGATGATGTTCTCCGAGGAGAAGCGGTCCTCCAGGGATTGGCGCAACAGCATGTTCTCGCGCTGGGCGGCGGCGAAGCGGCTGGCCTTTTCCACGGTCAGCAGCAGCTCGTCGTTGGCGAAGGGCTTGGCGATGTAGTCGAAGGCCCCGACGCGCATGGCTTCCACCGCGCCTTCGATGCTGCCGAAGGCCGTCATGATGATGACCGGGATGTAAGGGAAGTTGCGCTTGACGTGCTCGAGCACTTGCTGCCCCGTGACCTTGGGCATCTTCATGTCCGTGATGACCACGTCCACTTCGGATTCGTCGAGAAAGGCCAGCCCGGTTTCCGGGTCGTCCAGGGCGGTGACGGCATAGCCGGCGTCGCCGAGCATGGCCTCGAGGATCAGCAGATAGTTCTTTTCGTCGTCGAGTATCAGTATCTGGCTTGCCATGGGTGTTCCAGGGAAAGGGATTGGCGTCCGGGGCCGGGCCGTGGCGGCGGGGCTGTCCGCCGCAAGGAGGTGTTACCCCAGGCTCAGGCCGGAGGGAAGGTCATGGTGACGCGCGCTCCGGACTCCGGCGCGTTGTCCAGGGTCAGGTTGGCGTTGTGGCTTTCCACGATGGTGCGCACGATGGCCAGTCCCAGGCCCGTGCCGGCGTCCTTGGTGGTGAAAAAGGGATCGAGCAGGCGGTCCTTGTTCTCCGGGCAAAAGCCCGGCCCGGAGTCGGTGACGGACAGGACGACCGCCTCCTCGCTTGCCGTGGCGGTCACGGCGATGGCCGGCGGTCGGGCCTTTTCCTTGTCCTCGGCCATGGCGTCCAGGGCGTTGGACAGGACGTTGTAGACGGCCCGGTAGAGCAGGTCCTTGTCGCCGGAAACAAAGAGCCCCGGCGCGTAGTCGCGACTGACGGCGACCCCCAGCTCCTCGCATTTGGCCTCGAGAAAGGTCAGCGCCTGGTCGCAGATGATGGCCAAATCCACGCGCTCCTGGCGCGGGGACTTGGGCCGGGCGTAATCCAGGAAATCGCCCACCGTCTTGGACAGGCGCTTGGATTCGTCGAAAATGGCCGAGAGCAGCTTGGCGTTGACGCTGTCCGCGTCCTTGCCGCGCTTGAGGAGCAGTTCCGCCGTGGAACGGATGATGCCGAGCGGGTTTCTTATCTCGTGGGCGATGCCGGCCACCATGCGGCCCATGCCGGCCAGCTTTTCCTGCTGTTGCAGCTCGCGTTCGAGCTGTTCGCGCTCGGCGATGCGCTGGGCGTTGATGCGTCCGGCCCGGCTGATGATCACCCGCAGCATGATGAAAAGGAGCACCGAGGAGGCCAGGGTGGTGGCGATGATGATGCGCTGGAAATCCACCACCTTTTGGTAATCGTTGGTGATGTCCTGGGTGAACTCCAGCACGCCCATGATGAATCCCTGGGGATTGCCCGGGATGAGCGACCGTTCGATGCGCAGCGGATAGATGGTGCGCAAAATCACCGAGTCCGGCTTGGGATGGAAATTGAGGATGCCGCCCAGGAGCCCGGTGCGGCTGACCAGCTGGAAGTTCGACTTGCCCTGTTCCAGGGCTTCCATGATGGCTTCGCCGGCATAGCCGGTCTGGCCCACGAGTTCCTTGTCCGTGGAGAAGGACACCCGCTTGTCGTAGTCGTAGATGCGCACTTCGCTGACGTGGAAGCTGTGGATGGTGGAGAGCACCGTCTTTTCCAGCCGGTCGTACTGGGCCGGTTGGGACAGTTCCACCCGGCCGAAGCCGATGACCGTGGGCAGGGTGAAGCGCTGGTATATCTGATGGTTGAGGTTTTCGGCCAGGAGCAGGGCGAATTCCTTCTGTTTGGCCAGCACGTCCTGGCGGGCGTAGTTGGACAGGAAAATGGACAGGAACAGGTTGACGAGCAGGATCAGGGCCAGGGAGCTCCAGGACAGAAATTTGACCAGCCCCAGGTACTGGTCGGCGTCCGTGCGGCCGGTTTTTCTCACGCCGGATTCCCTGGCCCCGCGTAGGCCGAATTCCCTTTTCGTTTCAAAAGTGGCACCAGTAACAGATATATCTCATTGATATATTTGTATCGTTTCGGATGTCGGATGTCGGAATGCCTGTCCGGCGTTACAGTTTGCGCAGGAACTCGGCCATGGCGGTCAGTCCCTTTTCCAGGGTGGCATCGGCCGTGGCGTAGGAAAGCCGTATGCAGCGATCCTCGCCAAAGGCCACGCCCGGCACCGTGGCCACGCCGGCCTCGGTCAGAAGGGTCTCGGACAGGGCTGTGGAGTTCGGCACGGTGTCGTTGTAGTAGCCCGACAGGCAGGGGAACAGGTAGAACGCGCCGCTCGGCGTCGGGCAGAAAGCCTTTTTCCAGGTGCCGATGATGGAAAGGGCCAGGTCGCGGCGACGGGCGAAGGCCTGGCGCATTTCCTCCACGCAGTCCATGGGCCCGGTCAGGGCGGCGATGGCCGCCTTCTGGGCGATGGAGCAGATATTGGAGGTGGACTGGCTCTGCAGGGTGGACATGGCCCGGATGACGTTGGGGTGGGCCATGGCGTAGCCCACGCGCCAGCCGGTCATGGCGAAGCTTTTGGACAGGCCGCCGACAATGGCCACGTGCTCCGGGTGCAGGGCGAAGGCGCTGGCCATGGAAGCGGGCGCGGCCGGCGCGTAGACCAGCCTGTCGTAGATTTCGTCCGACACGATGTAGACGTCGCGCGATACGGCCCAGTCCACGATGGCGTCGAGCTGCTCCGCGGTGTAGTGCGCGCCGGTAGGGTTGGACGGTGAATTGATGATGAGCGCCCGGGTGGCCGGGGTGATGGCCTTGTCGAGGTCCTCGACGGAGACGAGGAAGCCCTGTTCCGGCGTGCTCGGCACGGGCACGGGCCGGCCGCCGGCGAGCCGCACCATGTCCGGGTAGCTGACCCAGTAGGGGGCGGGCACCAGGACCTCGTCGCCGGGGTTGAGCATGGCCATGAAAAGCGTGTACAGGGCCTGCTTGCCGCCGTTGGTGGCGATGATGGCCTCTTTGGGCGTGGGCACGCCGTACGTGGTCTTGAAATAGCCGGCAATGGCCTCGCGCAGGGTGTGGACGCCGGGCACCGGAGTGTACCGGGTGAAATTGTCGTCTATGGCTTTTTTGGCCGCGTCCTTGATGTGCTGGGGCGTGTTGAAATCGGGTTCGCCAGCCGAGAGGTCGATGATGGCCTTGCCCTGGCGCCGCAGGTCGGCGGCCTTGGCGGCCATGCCCAGTGTGGCGGACGGGGCGACGAGACGCATACGAAGCGCGGTGCGCATGGCCCGGAATCCTTGCGTTGAAGTGTTATGCCTCGGCCGCGTGTGCGCGGCCGTTTGTCAATATAGTATACAAAAGGCCAAAGGTAAATCATGGCTGCGCGATCGGATTCCGGCGTGATCCTCCCTTTCCCCGGCGAACTGGTCATGGCCCGGTTCGTGCGCCGCTACAAGCGTTTTTTGATCGACGCCGTGATCGAAAACCGGCCGATCACGGCCCATGCCAACAATACCGGCTCCATGCTCGGGCTCCTGCGCCCGGGGTGCACGGTGGGGCTTTCCGTGTCGGACAACCCCAAGCGCAAGCTGGCCCATACCTTGGAGATGACGCGCGTGCCGGATTTCCGGGGCGACTTCTGGGTCGGGGTCAATACGCTGACCCCCAACCGGCTTTTCCGCCGGGCCTTTTGCGCCGGGGCCTTTCCCGAGCTGGCCGGTTACGACACCATCCGGCCGGAACCGGTCTTTGCCCACGGCCGGCTGGATTTCGAACTGACCGGCCCGGCCGGGACCTGTTTCGTGGAGTGCAAGAACGTCACCATGGTCGAGGATAATGCCGCCGCCTTTCCCGACGCGGCGACCGAGCGCGGGTGCAAGCACTTGCTGGAACTGACCCGGCTCGCCCGGGAAGGAAAATGCCTGGCCGCGCTCTTTTTCTGCGTCCAGCGCCCGGACGGGGACTGCTTCGCCCCGGCGGCCATGGTCGACCCGGAATACGCCGCGCTTTTCACCGAGGCCCTGGCCGCCGGCGTGCTGATGCTGCCCTACCGGGCCGACGTCTCCACAGCCGGCATCACCCTGGCCGACCGCCTGCCCTTGGCAGGACGGTATTGATTACGCCGGGGCTCTGCCCCGGACCCCGCTGGGGGAAACCTTTCTGGAGAAAGGTTTCCCCCAGGCCCCCTTCCAAAGACTTTTAATAGAATTCAATTGGTACGGTGACACTCGTCCCCGTTAAAAGCTTTAGGAAGGGGAGAGCGCGAGAGGGGAGAACCCTTTTTAAAGGGTTTCCCCTCTCGCACGCTTTTTATTTATCCACCGGGCGGCGGGGGCTTCCACGAAGCGCGCCAGGAGCATGCCGGCGGCGATGGTCGCGGCCATGCCGGCCAGGGCGGCCATGGGCCACAGCGGTCCGGTCGGGGCGAAGAGGTATTTCCAGGGCTCGAGGACGAAGGGCTGCGCGAGGTAGATGGACAGGCTTGCCCCGGCGATGCGGCTGGTGAGGCGGTGTGTGGCCCAGGCCGGCGGGTTTGCGGCCAGGGACAGGCACAAGGCGGCCAGGGCCGGGGCGTAGAGGGCGTTGTTTTTGAGGATGGCGAAGAAAAACCGGTCGCCCGACACGGGGACGCACAGCAGGACGGCGAGGAGCGCCGTGGCCGCCACGGCGAGCCAGGCCGGCGGTCGCAGGCCCAGGACGAACAGCCGCGCCGCGGCCATGCCGGCAATGAATTCGAAGATGCGCAGATACGGGCTGGTGTAGGTCAGCCACTCGAAAAGCAGTCCGGCCAGCCGCGCCTGGTCGCCGGCCAGGGCGGGATGGGCGCGAAGCGCCCAGGCGAAAAGCGCGGGCCAGTGTGCGCTGATGCAGGCGTCGAGGCCGACGGCCGCGCCCAGGGCCGCAAGCCCGGCGCACCAGGCCGCCCGCCGGCCGGGCAGCGCCGACAGGCCCCGGCTAAGGAGCGGAAAAAACAAGTAGAAGAAGATTTCCGTGCTCACGGCCCAGGCCAGCGGATAGACGCTCGGGGCCTCGGCCACGAAATACCAGCTTTGGGTCAGCGTCAGGGCGGACAGGACGCTTTGGCAAAATCCGGGCACTTCCCAGGGCCGGCCGAAGCGGATGAAAATACCGGCCAGGGAGACCGCGAGCAGCAGCAGGTAGACCGGATAGATGCGGGCCAGCCGGGCGACGGCGAACCGGGCCAGCCCCCGTGGGCCGGTGATGGGGCGCGCGCCGTAGTTGTATTGGAGCACGAAGCCCGACAGCACGAAAAAGCCGGACAGGCCGCATTGGGTGAGTCGGGCCAGGGGCTCGCGCAGGGCGGGGTGCCCCGGCAGGGGCGTCAGCCATGAAGCGGCGTGGCCGACAAGGACGGCCAGCACGGCCAGGGCCCGAACGCCGCCGAGACCGGTGAGAAACGGCGGCCTGCCGTGGGCATGAAGCATGGTCGCGCCCCTAGCACAATCGTCGGCGCAAGGAAAGGCGGCGATGGTGACAAAGCGACCGTTAGCCCGTATCAGGGGGGAAGCAGCTCCGCGCCCGACCGGGCGCCTTATCCATAACGCCTATCGCCCCACGGTATCCATGACGAAAATCCTTCGCGCTTCTTCTCTTCGTGCCGCTTGCCCCCCGGACAGCCTGCCCTACGCCGACAGCCGGGACATTCCCGATTCCCCCGACGCCTTGTCCAGGACCCAGCCCAGGGCCCATGCCGCCCTGGATCTGGCCCTGTCCATCGCCGGTCGGGAATACAACGTGTATCTAGCCGGCGAGCCCTCCATGGGCCGCACGCATTTCGCCCGCACCTTTCTCGACCCGGCGGCGGCCAAGGGGGCCACGCCCCCGGATTGGCTCTATGTCCACAATTTCGACGACCCGGACCGCCCGCGCGCCATCTCGCTGCCGCCCGGCCAGGGCAAGGGCTTCAAGACCTCCCTGGCCAAGGCCGTGGCCGACATCCGCGAGGAAATTCCCGCCCGTTTCGAGCGGGAGGCCTACCAGACCCAGAAGCAGAGCCTCATGCGCGGCTACAACGCCGACCGCGAAACCGTTCTCGACGAGATGGAGGAGCGGGCCAAGGGCGAGGGCTACAGCCTTTTCATCGACGATCAGGGCGGCTTTACCCTGTACCCGCTGCTCGAGGGCAAGGTGGTTTCGGACGAGGAGTTCGAGCGCCTCGACCCGGAGCTCAAAAAGACGCTCAAGGCCAAGGGTGACCGGCTCCTCGAAGAGATGGGCTCGGCGCTACGGCGTCTTTCCAAGGAAGAGCGCGGCTACCGCGACCGGGAAAAGGATCTGGAGCGCACCACGGCCGGCGAGGTGGTGGACGCGCATCTGGCGGCCCTGGCCGAGCTGCGCGCCGCCCATCCGGCCATCGACGCCTTTCTCAAGGCCATGCGGGCCGACATCCTGGACAACATCGACGCCTTTATGCCCGGAGCCCAGCCCGCGCCGGCGCCGGCCTCCCATGGCGAGCCGCCCCTGCCCGACGACATCTTCTACCGCTACGAAGCCAACCTGTTCGTGGACAACGGCCACCTCTCGGGCGCGCCGGTGGTCATCGAGGACCACCCCACCTATTTCAACCTCATGGGCTGTATCGAGCGCGAATCCGAGATGGGCGCGCTCTATACCGACTTCACGCTCATCAAAGCCGGTTCCCTGCACAAGGCCAACGGCGGCTTCCTCATCATCCGCGTGGACGACATCTCGGCCAATGTCGGGGCCTGGGAAGGGCTCTTGCGGGCGCTGCGCTCGGGCCAGGCCAGGGTCGAGGACCCGGCCGAGGGCGGCGAGCACGTGCGCACCCGCACCATCGAGCCCGAGCCCATCCCCCTGGACCTCAAGGTGGTGCTGGTGGGCCCGGACGAGGCCTACGAACTGCTGCTTTACAACGACGAGCGTTTCGGCAAGCTGTTCAAGCTCAAGGCCCATCTCCAGGAGACCATGCCGCGCACGCCGGAAAACATTCTCGTTTACCTGACCCTGGCCGCCCGGGTGATCCGGGACGCGAAACTGCCGCCATTCGACCGTTCGGCCCTGGCCAGGCTGGTGGAGTACGCCTCGCTTCTGGCCGAGGACCAGAAACGGCTGTCGCTCAAGCTCCCGCTGGCCCGGGAGCTCATGATCGAAGCCGCCGCCCTGGCCCGCGGCGAGAAGGCGGACATGGTCGCCGCCTCCCATCTGGAACGGGCCCGCCGGGCCCGCGATTTCCGGGTCAACCTCTACGAAGAGGATTACCTGGAGGAATACGACCGGGAGATGATCAAGGTTTCGACCACCGGCGAGGCCGTGGGCCGGGCCAACGGGCTGTCGGTGCGCATGTACGGCGACTACGCCTTCGGGCTGCCCCACCAGATCGCCTGCACGGTCGGCGTCGGCCACGGCGGCATCCTCGACCTCGAACGCGAGGCCGAGCTTGGCGGGCCGATCCACACCAAGGGCATGATGATTTTAAAAAGCTACCTGCTCGGCCGGTTCGCCCAGGACAAGGCGCTGGTCATGACCGGGTCGCTGTGCTTCGAGCAGAGCTATGCCGAGGTGGAGGGCGATTCGGCCTCCGGGGCCGAACTGGCCTCGCTGCTTTCCGCCCTGGCCGAGCGGCCGATCAAGTTGTGCTACGCCATGACCGGGGCCGTGTCCCAGTCCGGGGACATCCTGGCCGTGGGGGGGCTCAACGAAAAGATCCGCGGCTTTTTCACGGTCTGCCGCCGCCGGGGCCTGACCGGCGCGCAGGGGGTGCTTTTGCCGGCGGACAACGTGGTCAACCTCATGCTCGACGACGACATCCTGGACGCCGTGGACCAGGGGCTCTTTCGCATTTTCCCGGTGAGCACCATCGAGGAGGCCATGGAGATCCTGACCGGTTTGCCGGCCGGGACGCGCGGCGCGGACGGCAAGTTCCCGCCCCAGACCCTTTACGCCCTGGTGGACGAGCGGCTGGCGCGGCTTGCCCGGTGCGCCCCGCCGGGGTTTCCCGGACAGGTGGCCGACCGGGGATGAAGGGCGGGCCGGAGATGGGAGAGGTCCGCGATATAACTTCATATTTTTCAATCATACCGAGAGCTGTGGTTGAAAAGGTTTGAGGCGGCATGCAAAGCAACTGGTTCGACGAAAAGCGCGCCGAGTTCGTCCGCGATCTCCTGCGCGACTACTGCCTGTCGGTGCAGGTGCTGGAGGGGCTTTTCCAGGAATTCGACCGCCGCGGGGCCATGGCTTTCGAGGAACTGCGCGATCTGCTCGGCGAGGAGATGAACAAGGGGCTTTTGTGGCGCCTCAAGGACACGGCCCACCATCTCTTCCGCGACGGCGGCACGTCGAGCCTTGTCGGCCAGTTTCTCGACTGGTGCATCGGCTATATCTTCCACGAGTCCATGAAGCTCAAGGAAGACGCCTATCAGCAGCAAAATTACGCGCCCTGGTTCCGGTCCATGCAGGAGCGCGAACTGCCCGAGCCCGACCTCATCATCAGCCGGGAGCTGTTTCAACTCCTCATGCAGACCGCCGAGAGCATGCAGCGCGAAATCCGGCGCATCCGGTTTCTTTTCGGCGAGTGCCGCAAGCTGTTTCCGCTCTATCTGGCCGACCAGAAGGAGAACCATTGGCTGGCCCGGCTCATGTTCAAGCGCAACGAGCTGGTGCGCGAGGTGTTCGGCGGCGGCTATCGGGAGCTTCTGCGGGGCGTCTACGGCGACGCGCCGGAATTCATGTACGTGATGGCTTCGCGCAGCCTGCGCGAGGGCGGCTGGATGCAGCAGGCGGCCGAGGCGGCCGAGGAGGCCTGCCGCATGGGCCCGGACAGCGAGCCGGCCCGCCGCGAAAAGGAAATCGTCGACACCTGGCGCGCCCACCTGCGGGCGTGACAAGGTTTTTGAAGAAAAGCGCTGGGGGGAAACCTTTCTGAAGAAAGGTTCTCCCCCCAGGCCCCCTTTCCAAAGACTTTTTTCAGAAGAGGGGAGGTTGCCCACGTGACGCCCATTAAAAGTTTTTGGGAGGGGAGAGTGCGAGAGGGGAAACCCTTTTTTCAAAAAGGGTTCCCCTCTCGCTCGTCCGTATCTTCCCCATCCCCCCATCCCGAGGCGACGCCGTGACCAACCCGGTGCGCGTGTGGCGGCGGGTTATCGCCTCTCCCTTTGCCACGGCCTTGTTGCTGGTCGCGGCCATGCTTGTTTTGGCCACGGCCGGGTTTTATTTCCTGGAGCTGCGCCACAGCGGCAAATCGCTTTTCGACGCCTTGTGGTGGGCCATGGTCACCCTGACCACGGTCGGCTATGGCGACATCGTGCCGGGCACGGTGGCCGGCCGGCTGATCGGCATGGCCATCATGGTCGCCGGTATCGGCGTCATGGCGGCCTTGAGCGCCAATCTGGCCTCGGTGCTCATCGAACGCAAAAACCGCAAAAGCCAGGGGCTCCTGCCAGTGAAAACCGCCGGACACAGCCTTGTTTTGGGATATAACGCCCAGGCCCCGGAGCTGCTCCGGGCGCTTATCGCCTCGGCCCCGGCCGGGATCACGCCGGCCGTGGTGCTGGTGGCGACCATCACCCCCGAAGCCTTTGCCGAGCTTTCCGCCGACATCGGCCAGGGCGACCGGCTGGCCTTTTGCCGGGGCAATCCGGCCAGCGAGCCGACCCTTGGCCGCGCCAGCCCGATCACGGCCCGGGCCGCCTACATCCTGTCCCAGGACGGGCTCACCCGGGAGGACGCGGACCAGCAAAGCCTGCTTGCCGCCCTGACCGTCAAGAGCATGGCCCCGAAACTGCGGCTCTACGCCGAGGCCATGCTCGAATCCAACCGCAAGCACTTAAGCCGCGCCGGGGTGGACGTGACGCTCATTCCCGGCGAACTGGCCGGCCGGGCGCTCGGGGCCATGGGCGAACACCCGGCCCTGTGGCATTTTCTGGAGCATCTGCTCGGCCATCCGGGCGAGCGGCCCATGCACGCCCGCAACCTCACGGCCGAGGAAAAGGGCCTGCCCTGGTCCCAGCTCGTCGGCCGGGCCCTGGCGGCCGGGAGCGGCGAACTGCCGGTGGCCGTGTTCCGGCTGCCCCGGGACATCGCCATAAAGGACCTGCTGGACGTGGACGCGGCCCTGGACAGCTTTATTTTGGAGATGCTGACGGCCTACGGCCAGGACGGCCGCATCGCCAGCCAGGGGCCGAGCGTGCTGGTCAATCCCGGCGACGGGGTGGAGCTGACGGGCTTTGACGGCCTGATCGCCTTGCGCATGGGCGGGCAGGCCACGGGGCACGACGCGCCGGCCGCCGCCCCGGCTCCTGCGACCCAGGCGGGCGCGGGAGGGCGGTCATGAGCGGCGCGTCCTGGACCAAGGCCGAGCTTTTCGCCGGCCTTTCCCCGGAGGATCTGGACGCCGTGCGCCCGTCCTTCGACACCGTGGAGCTGCTGGCCGGCCAGGATGTCATCGTCGAGGGCGCGCCCGGGGACGACATGTTCATCCTGGTCTCGGGCAAGGTGCGGGTGCGCAAGTCCATGGTGCTCAAGGGCATCGCCGTGCCGGCCCTGGACGCCGAGGCCGGCGGCAAGACGCTCTGTGAGCTTTCCGATGCCCAGAGCCCCTTTTTCGGCGAGATGGCGCTTCTCGACCGCGACATCCGCTCGGCCAGCGTCACCTGCCTCACCGACTGCCGGTTTCTGCGCATCGACCGCGACCGCTTTTTCGCCCTGCTCGCCGCCCGGCCGGACATCGGCGTGCGCATGGTCACGACCCTGGCCAAACGGCTGGCCAGGGTGGTGCGCAAAAACAACGAGGACCTCGTCAAGCTGACGACGGCCCTGGCCCTGGTGCTCAGCCGCCGCGACCAGGCGCGCTAGTGTCGCGTTTTAGAAGAAAGTGGATGCGTTTTTTTACGACAGCAGAGTTGAATAATTATCTTTTCTTCAAAAAATATTGACGTATTTTTAGGATCGCGACACGAGGCGGCCGCTAACGGCCTTTGCGCCGGTAGCGCCCCATGAGCGTGGCCGAGGCCAGGATATGGCCCTTGGCCGCGCGCAAAAGCTCGGCCTTGGTCGCGCCCGGGGCCAGGTCGAGCATGGCGTCGAGGGCGTAGAGCGTGAAATAGTAGCGGTGGACGCCGCGCGGCGGGCATGGGCCGCCGTAGCCGTAGCGGCCCCAGCTGTTGCGGCCGGACAGGCTTCCGTCGGGATAGCGCTCCGCGCTGTGCAGCCCTTCGGGCAGGCCGGGGGTGGCCGGGGAGAGGTTGTAGAGCACGAAATGATCCCACACCCCGGCCGGGGCGTCGGGATCGTCGCACACGAGCGCCAGGCTTCCCGCTGTTTTCGGGACGTCGCCGAAGGTCAGGGGCGGGGAGACGTCCGCGTCGTCGCAGGTGTGGCGTTCGGGAATGTCGTCCTCGTGGACAAAGGCCCTGGAAGTCAAGGTCATGGCCATGGCGCGCTCCTTGGGCTGTTACGACCGGCCCGGCATGTTGGCTGCCACGGGTGCCGGCCGGGGACCGCCCCCGGCCGGATTCACGGGGAAGGGGAAAATCCGCCCTTCCGGTCAATCGTCGAAATCGCCCTCCGGACCCTTGTCGCGGCTCATGCCCGCCGCGCGCCGCGCGATCTTCTCGCGGGTCCAGTCGTCCGGGTTTTCGATGCGGTCGGCCTTGGGGCCGAGGTCGTAGGAACCGGCCGTCACCAGGGCCTCGATGCCGAGCGGCGCGGTGTCGGCGGCATTGAAGACGTCGGTCAGGAGCCAGTGGACGAATTCCGCCACGGCCCCGGCCATCCGTTCGCGCACCGCCGCCGGCTGGGCCAGGAGCTTGTGCTCGAAGGCGCAGTTGAGCTTCTTGTAGTCTCCGGCCCTAAGCGCCTTGCCGTCGGCATAGGCCACCATCTGTTCCCACAGCTCCGGGGAAACGCCCTTTTCGGGCTCCTTGATGAAGTTGCCGGCCGCGTCCATGATGGCGTTGCCGTAGTCGTTGACGGCCACGCCCCAGGAGATCATCTGCAGGGCCGTGGCCACGTTGGCCTTGGTCGTGGCGGTCTTGGCCGCGATCTCCTTGAGCTTTTCCGAGGAATTGCCCGAGGTGCCGTGCTGCGCGCCGGAAATGCCGTAGGGGGCCAGGGCCTCGTGGATGCGGGCGGTCAGGTCCACCTGGATGCCGTTGCCCGAGGCCTCGATGCCGTGGGTGGTGCCGTTGTTGAGCGCGATCCAGTCCGGGTGCAAGCCGTTGGCGTTTAAGCCCTTGATGAGAAAAAGCGCTTCCTCGGGCGTGGACAGGCCGTCCTTGCCCTTGATCTCGCCCACCTCCGTCTCGTAGCCGGCCCAGGCCGGCACGAAGGGAGCGAGCTCGAGGTTGGCGACCAGGTTGTCGGCGTCGGGCAGGTGGGAGGCGTCGATGGCGATGGAGGTGATGCCGGCCTCGAACAGCGTCGGGATCTCCACCTTGGCCTCGGCCACGTCGCCGGGCTTCTTGATGCCGTAGTGGTCGGCGTGGATGGCCACCGGCACGGTGATGCCCAGTTCGTTGGCGGCCTGGTCGGCCTGGCGGGCGATGTTCCACATGGAGACGTCGCAGTAGTTGGACTCGGACCGGGCGATTTCCAGGATGATGGCGGCGTTGGCCCGCTGGGCGGCCATGAGCGCCCCGCGCAGCACGAAGCTGCTGCGGGAGTTGGCGGCGATGGTCATGGCGTGGCCCTTTTTGATCATGGCCCTGTCCACGGCCTTGCCGCTGACGAGAAGCGCCCGGGAATTGGGGAAAAGCTTTTTGATGTTGGGCGGGCGGCCCACGGCCAGGGCCTGTTCAAACGCGGGGTCCGTCTTGGTCATGCGATCCTCCTTGGCGTCGGGGGCGACGGCCGGCCGCCTGGGGCCGGGCGCGAGCCTCCCTGATAGCGCCTGTTTGTTACGGTATGGTCGGACAGGCCCTAAGCGGCGAAAATATCCGCCAGCTTGTGCCGTGAAACGATTTCCGCCGCGGCCGGATTATCGGCCACGGCGTCGAGCAGCGCGGCCACGGCCGGGGCGAGCCTGGCCCGTTCGGCCGGCTTCGCGACGGCGGCGAGTTTTTCCGCCAGGGCATCCAGCCGGGCCAGGTTGGCGTCGGCCGGCGCGGACTGGCAGCGGCCCAGGAAATCGCACGACACCACATCCCCGGCCGTCTGGGCCGACAGGCCGGCCACGAACACCGCGCCGCCGCACACGGCGCAGGAAAGTTCGCCCGGGGCGCTTTCGGCCACGGGGAACGTCCACTGGGCCATGGTGTTGCCGCAGGCGTCGTACTTGCGCATGTGGAAAAACGTGCTCTCGGCGGCCCAGCCGAAGTCGGCGTGGGTGGGGTCGTTGACGCAGAAAAGTTTGCGCGACAGCATGCTCGCTCCTTTTGCCCCGACACGGGGCGCATCGTTTGCAGCAATAGTACGGCCGGCGGAAACAATCAACAAATCGGCCCGAATTCCGCTTCCAGGCAAGGGTTTTTTCCTTTCAATGGCAACCGCTTTCTGGTAGCGCCTTGCCACGCCGGTAATGTCGTCCGGCCGGGAGCGACCGTGGCCGGATATCTGTACGTTTTGTGCGCCGCCTCGTTGTGGGGACTTATCGGGCCGCTGTCCAAGCTGTCGTTCGCCGCCGGCATGGACACGGTGGAAGTCGCCTTCTGGCGCACCACCCTGGCCTGGTTTTGCTTCGCCGGCCAGGCCATCGCCAATAAGGAAGTCCGCATCGCGCCCCGCGACCTGCCCGCCGTGGCCGGATTCGGCGTGTGCGGCATCGCCGGACTGTTCGGGGCCTACGTCGTGGCCGTGGATGCCGGCGGCGCGGCGCTCGCCTCGGTGCTGCTCTACACCGCCCCGGCCTGGGTGGCGCTTCTGTCCTGGTTTTTCCTCAAGGAACCCATGGGCGGCTACAAGGTGGCCGCCGTCGTCGCCACCATCGTCGGCGTGGCCGGGGTGAGCCTCGGGCCCGGCGCAAGCGGCCATACGGCCATCGGGAGCAAGGCCATCGTCTTTGGCCTGCTTTCCGGAATCACCTACGCTCTGTATTACATCTTCGGGAAATACTACCTGGGCCGCTACCGCACCCCGACGCTGTTCCTGTATGCCCTGCCCGTGGGATCGTTGACGCTTTTGCCCTTCGTCCACTTCACCCGGCCGACCCTGGCCGGAGCCGTGCCCTGCCTGGCCCTGGCCCTCCTCTCCACCTACAGCGCCTACTCGATCTACTACGCCGGGCTGAGGCGCCTGGAAGCCACCCGGGCCGCCGTGGTGGCCACCATGGAGCCTGTCATCGCCGCCATTTTGGCCTATACCATGTTCGGCGAGCGCTTCGACTTGGTGGGGTACCTCGGGGCCGGACTCATCCTCGCCTCGGTGCTCATGACCATCTGGGACGGCGCGCGCCAACGCTTTCGCTCGCCGCTGCCCACCCCGACCGGACAGCCCCAGGGCTAAAGAACGCCACCTCCGCAGCCGATCGATTCATGGGGAGCGCCGCCCGGAAGCAGCACGCGGCGCGGGAGCGGCCATGAGCGAAATCGACCCGACACAACCCGCCAATCCGTTGCCGGCCGAAACGACCGGGACGTCGGAGAGTGCCCGTCCCGCCTCCCCAAAGAACGGCACGCCCCTTCCCGACGCCGACACCGTCAGCATCGAGGCCCTTTTCCCCACCCGTGACATCCGGCTTGTCATCGACCAGGCCACCAATATCGTCCAGGCCGTGGTCCGCGACGCCGCCACAGGCAAAGTGCTGCGCAAACTCCCCGACGACGACTGGCTCAAACTCGTCAGGAAACTGCGCGCCTTCGCCAGCGAAGCGATCATTGATCGGAAAGCGTAGGCGGGGAGGAGGAGGTCAGCTCTTTTTATGGGCGCGCAGGTCGTCGAACTGACGACGCACGGTCTCCAGGCGTTCCCGGTAGCTTTCGGCGTCGCCGTATTCCAGGAAAAAGCGGTAGCGGGAGTGGACGGAGTGCGGGGTGCGGGCGTGGCGTACCGGGCACCAATACTGTTCGGTACGGGCGGCCACCTCGCGGACGAAGCCAAGCAGGCCGTTAAAATAACCGCAATAGACGCAGTTCAGCTTCTCGATCCAGTTAAGATAGGAGAGCGACTGGCGGTCTAAAATCATGAAATCGCCGCGTCGCACGCTGGGGATGCCGTAAATCGGGAAGCAAATCCGCTGGTAGATGCTGACGGTTAAATCCATGAGCACGGCCGGGATGACCGCCCCCCAGATGACTGGGATGGTGAGAATCATCAGGAACCCGGATTCATAGACATAGGCCATCCATTTCTTGACCAGAAGCTTGTGTTGCCGCTTGACTTCTCTGGTGAAACGGACCTTTTTGCGCTCGATGGTGTAGCGGACTTCACCGCCCGCCTGCTCGAACGCCTCGGCCAATTCCTTTTCCAGGGATTCCATCCGGGCGATGATGTCGTCGATTTTCCTCATGGGGAAAAATGCCTCCGGCGGTGGGAGGGGCTAAGCCCCTCCCGAACCCTCCCTAACGGTGAAAACGCGACCAACGCCGCAAGCGATTCCGCGACCATTCCCCTTTTCAAGGGTCCGGCGGGATGATCCCCCCGGGTCGCTGTTGTTCCCTACCGATAATCCTTGTCGGCGGTTTTGACGGCCTGGACGAGGCGCATGAAGTCGACGCCGGCCTTGTGGAGGTCGGTGTAGTGTTCGGCGTAGTTGATATCGATGTCGGACATGGACTGGGCGACGCGGATATCGTCGAGGAAGCGTTTGACCTCGGTCGGGTCGGGGCTTTCGCCGAACTGTTTGGCGACGGCGTCGGTGATGAGGTTCCGGATGGTTTCGGCCTTTTCGGGCCGCAGGCGGGTGATGATGGCGTCGAGGATGGTGTTATTGTCCAAGGTAGGCCTTCTTGATGTCGGCGTTTTCACGCAGGTTCGCGGCGGAATCCTCCATGACCACGGAGCCGGTCTCCATGACATAGGCCCGGTCGGCGAGCTTCAGCGCGATGTTGGCGTTTTGTTCCACGAGGAGGATGGTCATGCCGCGCTCCTCGTTGATGTTTTTGATGATGCGGAAGATGTGCTGGGAGATCATGGGCGAGAGCCCCAGCGACGGCTCGTCCAGGAGCAGAACCTTGGGCCGGCTCATGAATGCCCGGGCGATGGCCAGCATTTGCTGTTCCCCGCCGGAGAGGGTGCCGCCGTGTTGTTTGCGGCGTTCGAAAAGGATGGGGAAAAGGCGGTAGACGAGGCCCAGGTCGGCTTCGATGCCGTCGGCGTCGCGGCGGAAGAACGCGCCCATGTCCAGGTTTTCCTGGACGGACAGGCGCGGAAAGATGCGCCGGCCCTCGGGCACTTGGCAAAGCCCCATGGACGGCAGCCTGTCGGCCCGCACCTCGGTGATGGACCGGCCGAGGTAGCGCACGTCGCCGGCGCTGGCTTTGACGATGCCGCAAATGGTCATGAGGGTGGTGGATTTGCCCGCGCCGTTGGCGCCGATGATGGTGACGATCTCGCCCTCGCCCACGGTGAGGGACACGTCGCGCAGGGCCTGGATGCGGCCGTAGTGGGCGCTGACGCCCGAAAGTTCCAATATCGCGGCCACGGCTACTCCGAATCGTCCGAACGTTTGCCCATGCGCGCCGCCGGCCACAGTCCGGCCGGGCGCACGATCATCATGAGGGCCATGGCCCCGCCGAAAGCCAGCATGCGGTAGAGCTCGAATCCCCGGAACACTTCCGGCAGCGCGACCAGGGCCAGCGCCCCGAGGATGACCCCGGGGATGGAGCCCATGCCGCCGAGGACCACCATGGCCAGCACCATGGCCGACTCGATGAAGGTGAAGCTCTCGGGGCTGACGAAGCGCATGCGGGCGGCGAAAAAGGCTCCGGCCAGGCCGCCGAAGACCGCGCCCAGGGCGTAGGCCAGGAGTTTGAAGCGGAAGGTGTCGACGCCCATGAGTTCGGCCGCGGTCTCGTCCTCGCGGATGGCTTCGAAGGCGCGGCCGATGCGCGAGAAGTTGATGCGGTAGACGGCGATGATGGTGAACACGGCCAGGGCCAGGATGATGTAGTAGAGGTATTCGAGCTTGCGCAGATAGAGGTGCTCGAAGGAAAAGGAGCCGTCGGCGAAGCTCGGCACGTAGATGCCCGGGGCCTTGATGCCGAGGACGCCGTTGGGGCCGCCGGTCAAATCCATCCAGTTGTTGATCACGATGCGCACGATCTCGCCGAACCCGAGCGTCACGATGGCCAGGTAGTCGCCGCGCATGCGCAGCGTCGGGTAGCCGATGATGCAGCCGGCCATGGCGGCGAACAGGGCGCAGATGGGCAGGCAGACCCAGAACGGCACGGCGTAGTGCACCGAGAGCAGGGCGTAGGTGTAGGCCCCGACGCCGTAGAAGGCGATGTAGCCGAGGTCGAGCAGGCCGCACAGTCCCACCACCACGTTGAGCCCGAGCCCCAGGCAGATGTAGACCAGGACGTTTATGGCCACGTCCTGGGCGTAGCGGTTGGTGAGTATGGGGTAGGCCAGGGCGAAGGCGGCCAGGGGCAGGTAGAGCATCCAGCGCGGGGTTTTCTCCAGGCCGTGGGCCACGGCGTCGCGGGCCTTGCCGAGCGGCGTGAGGATAGGGTCGAGGATGCCGCGCTTGCCGAGCCGGTAGAGCACGAAGCAGACGGTGGCGGCCACGGCCACCCGCAGCCAGACCAGAAACGACTTCTCGAAATGGAGTTCGCCGTCGCGGATTCCAAGAAGCGGCCACAGCAGCAGGTAGAACCAGGCCAGGCCCAGGCCGAAGTATGCCCAGGATTTCCTAGACCCGCGTGTCATCGACGTTTTCTCCCATGATGCCGGTCGGCATGAAATAGAGGACGAGGATGAGGATCACGAAGGCGAAGACGTCTTTGTACTCGCCGCCGTGGGGAATGTAGGCCGCGGCCAGGATCTCCACCATGCCGATGATGAAGCCGCCGATCATGGCCCCGGTGATGTTGCCGATGCCGCCGAGCACGGCCGCGGCAAAGGCCTTGATGCCGGGCACGAAGCCCATGTCGTAGCGCACCGAGCCGTAGTACATGCCGACCATGATGCCGGCGGCGGCGGCCAGCGCCGCGCCGATGGCGAAGGTGGTGCTGATGACCCGGTCGGAGTTGATGCCGACCAGGGCGGACATGACCTTGTCCTGGGCCGTGGCCCGCATGGCCTTGCCGATGCGGGTCCTAAAGACCAGGGCGTTGAGCAGGAAAAGGAGCAGGGCGGTGACCCCGATGATGCCGATCTGCATGTAGCTGACCCGCACGCCCCAGGCTTCGAAGCCGCCGTGGGTGAACTCGGTGGGGTAGGCTTTGTCGTAGACGCCCTGGGTGAGCATGAGCCCGTTTTGCAGGAAAATGGACATACCGAGGGCCGAGAGCAGGACCGAAAGGCGCGAGGATTGGCGCAGCGGCTTGTAGGCGACCTTTTCCACGGCCATGGCCAGCATGGCGCAGTAGCCCATGGCCAGGATCAGGGCGAAGGCCAGCCCGAACCAGGGATGGGTGGCCATGAGCCCCTTGGAGGTCATGTAGCTTAAAAGGATCACGCCCATGTAGCCGCCGGCGGCGAAGATCTCGCCGTGGGAGAAGTTGATGAGCGCGATGATGCCGTAGACCATGGTGTAGCCAAGCGCCACCAGGGCGTAGACGCCGCCGAGGGTCAGGCCGTTTATGAACTGCTGTATGAAGTATTCCATGTTGGTGGTCGTTTTTCCGGGGGAGGGGGCTTTTTAAAAAAAGCCCCCTCCCCCGGCCCCCCTCCCGCAAAAACTTTTAGCGGGGGGGATTGTGCTCCATTGAAATTCTCGCCTTCCCTTATGAAAGTCTTTGGAAAGGGGGTCCGGGGGGAAACTTTTCTTCAGAAAAGTTTCCCCCCGGCATCTTTTTTTAATGTCTTAGTACTTCTTGCCGGTCTGCGGGTCCCAGTAGTTGACGAACTTGCCGTCTTTGACCACGCGGATGATGTAGTTGGAGCCGGACTCGCCGTTTTTGGCGAACCTGATCTTCTTGGACGCGCCGTCCATGTTCATCTTGACCAGTTCGGCCTTGATCTTGGCCGGGTCTGTGGACTTGGCCGCCTTGATGGCGGACAGCAGCGAGTAGGCGGCGTCGAAGGAGTAGGCGGAGTAGGCGCCGGGCTTGCCGTACTTGCTGTAGGCGGCCAGGAACTTCTTGTAGGCCGGGGTGGTGTCGTCGATGTAGCCGAAGGTCAGGTAGGCGCCCTCGGCGGCGTCCTTGGCGATCTCCATGAGCTGCGGATGGTAGACCGCGTCCTGGCCGATGATGGCGGCGGTGACGCCGGCGCGCTTGGCCTGGATGAGCATGAGCGCCCCGGAGGCGGAGTTTTGCAGGCTCATGTAGAAGACGTCGGGCTTGGCTTCCTTGATCTTGGTGAGGACGGCGGAGAAGTCCTTGTCGCCCTGGTTGACGTGGTCATGCTCGATGACCTTGATGCCTTCCTTCTTGGCCAGCTTCTCGACGTTGTCGGCCAGCCCCTGGGAATAGGTGGTCTTGTCGTCCACGATGAAGATGGTCTTGCCCTTGAGCACGTCCTTGATGAACTTCATGGCGGCGATGGACTGGTCGTCGTCGCGGCCGCAGACGCGGAACATGTAGGGCAGGCCGCGCTCGGTGACCTTCTCCGAGGTGGAGGCCGGGGTCAGCATGGGGATGTCGGCGTCGGCCAGGGCCTCGGAGGCCGGGATGGTGGCCGAGGAGCAGTAGGCGCCGACGACGCCCACGACCTTTTCGTTGATCAGCTTGTTGGCGGCGGCCACGGCCTGCCGGGGATCGCAGGCGGTGTCCTCGGCGAAAAGTTCGATCTTGTCGTAGCCGGGGATGCCGCCTTCCTTTTCGATGACCGCGATGGCCGCCCGGGTGCCGTTGGCGATGTCGTTGCCGTCGGCGGCGTAGGAACCGGTAAGCGGGCTCATGCTGCCGATCTTGAGGGTTTTCGCCGTGGCCGTCCCGGCCATGGCGAGGCAGATGGCCAGGGCCGTGAGGATGATGCTTCTCGTCTTCATGTTCCGCAAACCTCCTGTCTCCTTGGTCTCGCCCCCCTCGCCGCGACGTGCGGCCATGCGGGCGTCTTCGCGGTTAAGTGGTCACGCCTCGGCCTCGGAGCCCAGATAGGCCTCGATGACCGCCGGGTTGGCCCGCACCTCCTCGGGGGTCCCCTGGCAGATGCACACGCCGTGGTCGAGCACCACCACCCGGTGGCTGACGTTCATGACCACGCTCATGTCGTGTTCGACCAAAAGCACGTTGATCCCGGTGTCGGCGATGCGCTGGATGGTCTCCATCAGCTCCCGGCTTTCCGAGGGGTTGAGCCCGGCGGCCGGCTCGTCCAGCAGCAGGGTCTTGGGATCGGACCCCAGCGCCCGGGCGATCTCCAGCCGGCGCTGGAGGCCGTAGGGAAGGTTTTTGGCCACCGTGTCGGCGTGGTCGGCCAGTCCGGCGAAGTCCAGGGCCTCCATGGCCCGGCGGCGCACCCCGGCTTCCTCGCGGCGCTGGGAGGGCGAGCGCAGCACCGAACCCAAAACCGAGGCCCTGGTGCGGCAATGCCTGGCCACCATGACGTTTTCCAGGGCGGTCATGGCCGTGAAAAGCCGGATGTTCTGAAAGGTGCGGGCGATGCCCCGGGCCAGGATGTGGTGGGGCCGCAGTCCGGAGATGGGGACGTCGTCGTAGGTGACCTGGCCTCCGGAAATTTTGTAAACGCCCGTAATGACGTTGAAGATGGTGGTCTTGCCGGCGCCGTTGGGGCCGATGAGGCTTAAAATCTCGCCGGGACGCAAATCGAATGACACTTCCGTGAGGGCTTGGAGACCTCCGAAGTGGACGCTGACATCGGTGAGACGCAAGTGGGCCATGGAACAAGGTTCATACGAAAAAATCCGTCAAAAAACAAAGGGAAAATTGCAAAGCATCCAACGGGTTAATGCCGCTTCTCCGGCCGTGGCCCGCCCTGGTCGGCCACGGCGTGGAACTTGGCGAATTTGTTAAAACTTCGTCTCGCCTCCGCGTCGTTTCGCGCCGTTTCCACGCTCCGGAAACAGGGCCGGGGCAAGGAAGGATCGACGAATTTTTGCCCGATAAACAGGAAAAAATTCTGATTTTGTCAAAATCCTCGTCGAAGTTTCGAGAAAAGTCCCCTGGACCGTCCGCGCCCTTTTTCCCCGCCCGGGGCGGTCGCCGGGCAGGCCGGGCACGGCCGTTGCATTATGGGCGGACAGGAGGTGTCGCGCATGCGGATCGCCCTACGCATCGCCCTGATGGTTTTTCTCGGCTTGTCGCTCGGCGGCTGCGCCTTTTTCGGTTCCGGTTCCGGGCCGTCCGGCATCGCCCCGGGCAAGGGGACGATCGTGGACACGGCCCGGTCGCAAATCGGCGTACCCTACCGGTATGCCGGGCAATCCCCACGGCAAGGGTTCGACTGCTCGGGGTTCGTCCAGTGGGTCTACGCCCGCCACGGCATCCGTCTGCCCCGCCGCACCGACGACCAGATCCGGGTCGGCCGGCATGTGTCCAAAAGCGAGCTAAGGCCCGGTGATCTGGTCTTTTTCATGCCCTCGGCCAAGTCCGGCAGCCTGCACGTGGGCATCTTCGACGGCCACGGCGCGTTCATCCACAGCCCGTCCTCGGGCGGGCGGGTGCGCGCGGACAGCATGCTCGCCCCGTACTGGCGCTCGACGTATTACGCGGCCAACCGCGTCACGCCCTGAGCGCCGCTCTCGAAACGCCCTCGCGCGCGGATTCGCGGGCGGGCCGTTTAAGCGGATCGTGCGTTATGCAAAGGGGTTGCCGCGCGCCGTGGGGACGCGCCGCGACGTCGGGCAAAGGCTTTGACAGGCCCTGGGCTTTCTTTTTAATTTCATAGAAAATCAAACGGTCGCCTTTGCGGTATGCGTCATTGGTCACGGCGCGGCCACCCGCCCGTTCGCGGTCGAAAATCGGGAGTCCCATGCGCCACGCGTCCTTGCGGGTCAAAATCAATATTGCGATATTGTTGGCGTTTTTCATGGCCGCTGCGGCCTTCGGGATGATCCTGACCCGGTATATGGGCAATCGCAAGGTTGCCGCCCAGAACCGGGCCCGCCTCATCCTGGCCTCCGTGGCCGCCCATCGCCTGGAAGCCTTGCAGCTCCTGCTCGACAAGCGGCTGCAGCTGGCGGCCGCCAAGGACATTCTCGAAAGGGTGGTCAAGGTCGACGGCGTGACCGGTGCCTCCCTCTATGATGCCTCGGGCAGGCTGCTGGTTTCTGCCGGCAGCGGCAAGCCGGTAAAAAACCTGGTCGACGGCGGCGGCCAGCCCCCGCCGCCCGGGCGCGTCTTCACCGTCGCCGCCTCGGAGGCCGACGGCAAGTTGTCCGCCTCGTTGATCGAACCCGTGACAAGCGCCGACGGCCGCCGTCTGGCCTCCCTGCGCCTGCGTTATTCCCTCGGCGAACTTGCCGACCTCAACCAGCGGACCTGGGTCGCCTTCGCCCTGGCCGTGGCCTCGGCCTACATCCTTCTGGCCGGGCTGCTCAACGTCCTGCTGCACCGGCTGGTGCTCTCCCCCGTGGACACGCTGCGCCGGGGACTCGAGGCCGTGCAGGACGGACAGCTCGGGCACAGCCTGCCGGTTTCCTCGAGCGACGCCATGGGCCGGATGGTCCTGGCGTTTAACGCCATGTCCGCCAGGCTCAAGGAAACTTCCGATTCCCTGGCCAAAAGCCGCGACGAGATCGAGGAGAGCCGGCGGCTTCTGGCGCGTCGCGTCGAGGAGCGGACGGCCGAACTGGCCAAAACGAACGACAAGCTGACGGCCGAGGTCGCGGCCCGGCGCGAGGCCGAGGACCGGCAGCAGCGCGCCCTGGCTCTGCATCGGGCCATCCTGGAGTCCACGGCCGAGGGCATGGTCTGCGTGTCCTGGCCGCTGCCCGGGGACGTGCTGGCCCACAACCGCCGGTTTCTGGAACTGTGGGGGCTCGCGGAAAACTGGGCCGCGTTGCCGGAGTCGGAGAGGGCGCGGCTTCTTCTCGACAATCTGGCCGACCCCGAGGCCGCCCGGGCCGGGTACGCGGCGCTCATGGGCGACGGGGAGCGCCTGGAGACGACGGTGCTGGCGCTTCGCGACGGCCGCTTTCTGGAGCGCCGTTCCGGTCCCATACGCCAGGGGCGCTCCACCATCGGGCGCGTGTTCTCCTATGTGGACGTGACCGAGGAGATCCGGCGTCGGGACCGCACGGAACAGCAAAAGACCATGGCCGAGGAGGCGAGCAAGGCCAAGGGGGCGTTTCTGGCCGTCATGAGCCACGAAATCCGCACGCCCCTCAATGTCGTCATCGGCCTGACCGAGGAACTGCTCGCCGGCGAGGCCACGGGCGAACAGCGGGACCACTTCCGGATCATCCAGCAGTCGGCCGCCCACCTGCTCGGCGTGGTCAACGACGTGCTCGACTTTTCCAAGATCGAGGCCGGCAAGCTGGTGCTCGAGCGTATCGACTTCAACGTGCGCGAGCTCGTGGCCGGCGTGGCCGACGTGTTCGCCCGGGAGGCCCGGGTCAAGGGGCTCGATTTTTCGACCCGGGTGGACGACGCCGTGCCGGCGTTTTTGCGCGGCGATCCGGGCCGGCTGCGCCAGGTGCTGCTCAACCTGCTCGGCAACGCGGTGAAATTCACCGAGTCCGGGTCGGTCTCCCTGGACGTCGCGCCCGCCGCGTCCGGGCCGCCGGATCGGGTCGGCATCGCCATCCGGGTGGCGGATACCGGCATCGGCATCGCCCCGGACCGGCGTGAAGGCATTTTCGAGGATTTTCAGCAGGGCGCGGGGGCCATTGCCCGGCGTTTCGGCGGCACGGGCCTGGGGCTCGCCATAAGCAAGGGCATCGTCACGCGCATGGGCGGGACCATCAGCGTGGAGGCCAATCCCGGCGGGGGCAGCGTTTTCACCTGCACGGCCTGGTTGGACCCGGGCCGGGCGGTCGCCCCGGAACCGGCGGCATGCGCGCCGGCCTCCGAAGCCTCCCGGCGGCCGCTTCATATCCTGCTCGTCGAGGACAATGCCCTAAACGCCGCCGTCACCCGGCTGCACCTGGCCCGCATGGGCCACGACCTGACCGTGGCGGACAGCGCCGCCGCCGCCTACGCCCTGCTCGCCAAGGAGTCGTTTCACGCCGTGCTCATGGATATCGAGATGCCCGACGTCGACGGCATCACCGCCACCCGCGTCATCCGGGACGGGGGGCCGGCCGACGGCCCGGTTCTCGATCCCGCCGTCCCCATCATCGCGGTCACGGCCCATGCCGTGGAGGACGTGCGCCAGAAATGCCTGGAGGCCGGCATGAGCGGCTTCGTCACCAAGCCCGTCAACTACCGGAACCTGCGCCACCTCCTCGAACAAGCGGGCGAGGCCGTAGCGGCGGAGGTTCCCTGCCCGGCCCCGGACGGTGACGCCCTGTTCGATCCCGAGGCGGCCCGCGACGCCATGGGCGTCACCTGGCCCCAGTACCGGGAATTGGCCCTGGTCAGCTTCAGCGAGGGCGAACGGCGGCTGTCCGACGCCGCCAAGGCCATGGATGCCGGGGACGTCGAAAGCGCGGCCATCGCCGCCCACACCGTCAAGGGCGCCACCGCGACCATGGGGGCCTACTCCTGCCGGCGCGCGGCGGCGGAGCTGGAAAAGGCCCTGCGCCGGGGAGACGGCGCCGCCGCCGGCAAGGCCTTGGAAGAACTCTCCGATCTTTGGGAAAAGCTGCGCGCCGCCTACAGCGACTGGCGCGCCCCGGACGGCGAATGACCGGCCCCCTTGGCGGGGCCGGCCTTATCCCGTAAAAAAAACCGATGGATGCGGCGCACGACGCGGGCGAGGCCCCGATGGACGCGAAGGAGACGGTGTTGGACGTGGCCGGCCTTGCCTGTTCGCTCGGCGACCGGACCGTGCTCGGTGGCGTCGACCTGGCGCTCTCGCAAGGGGATTTCGCCTTTCTCACCGGCCCGTCCGGCTCGGGCAAGACCACGCTTTTGCGCCTGCTCCACGGCAGCCTGCCCTGGCAGGAGGGCAGGGGGATGATCGCCGGCCATGACCTGTCCGTTGTGACCCCGGCCGGGCTCTACAAACTCCGCCGCGACGTCTCCATGGTTTTTCAGGATTTCCGCATTCTTCCCGACCGCACCGTCTATGACAACGTGGCCTTGCCCTTGGTCGTGCGCGGCATGGAGCGCACCCGGCTGCGCCGCCGGGTGGACTCGGCGCTGCTCGCCCTGGAACTGGCCGACGACGCGGGCCGCCTCTGCGCCGAACTTCCCGGCGGCGGCCAGCAGCGCGTGGCTATCGCCCGGGCCGTGGTGGCCGGGCCGAAAATCATGCTGGCCGACGAACCGACCGGTAACCTCGACGCCGCGCTGTCCGCGAAGGTGCTTTCCATCCTGCGCCAGTTCGCCCTCCACGGCACGGCCGTGCTCATGGCCACCCACGACCGGGAGCTCATGGCCGGCGCTCCCGACGCCCTGGTCTTCACCCTGCCGGGCGGGGAGGGGGAGGCGTGATCGGACGGCTTTTCGTCTCCGGGGCGCGGGAGCTGCTGCACCAGCCCGGACGGCTTGCGGCGACCGTGGCCGGGGTCGCCGCCGTGGTCTACCTGTGCGGGCTTTTCGTCCTGGCCGGCACGGCGCTGGACGCCGCTTTCGGCCGGGACCAGGGCCGGGTGCGGTTCCAGGTCTATTGGAAACCCGGGGCGGATACCGCGCTCATCGCCCGGCAGATGGACTGGATGCGCGCCCTGCCCGGACTCGTCGCCACCCAGGTTTTCACCCCGTCCCAGGCCCTGGCGCTTTTGGGCCACAGCCTTGGCCCCCAGGCCGACCTGTCCGCCTTCGCCGCCCGCAACCCGCTGCCCCAGACCATGCTGCTCACCTTCCGCCCGCCCGTGGCCGAGGAGGGTTTCGCCCGGGACATGTACAAGCGCCTGTCCGGGGTCGAGGGCGTGGCCGAGGTGCGCTACGATCCCCATGCCATGGACGCCGCCCTGGCCGTCGGGCTGGTCGCGCGCCGGGCCGTGCTGCCCCTGGCCGGGCTGCTGACGCTTCTTGTCGGACTCGTGGTCGGCGGCATGGTGCGCCTGTCCATGCTGCGCCGCCGGGAGGAACTCGAGATTTTGCGGCTGGTCGGGGCCAGCGAATGGTACATCCGCCTGCCGCTGGCCGCTGGCGCGACCCTGACCGGGCTTTGCGGCGCGGGCGTGGCGCTTGCGGCGCTGAAGCTCACCCAGGCCGCGCTGGCCTACGCCCTGGACGTGCCGCCGCTTTTTTTCCGCCTGCCGTTCATGCCCGCCTGGCTGGCCGTCGCCCTGGCCCTGGCCGCCGCCTTCGTCGCCGGGCTGGCCGGACTGGCCGCCGCCCTGGAGCCGCGTTCCTGATGGGCTGCGGCATCGTCCTGGCCGCCCATGGCTCCCGGCATCCCGGGGCCATGGCCGCACTCGCCGCCTTTGGCGAACGTCTCGGCCGGGAATACCCGGAATGCGCGGTGGCCATCGCCCGCACCGTCGGCCGCAAGCATGGCGGCACCGAGGCCTTCGGCGGGACGCGGTGCGTGCCGGAGGTCCTGGCCGCCATGGCGGCGCGGGGGGTAACGCGGGTGGCGGTCCAGTCCCTGCACGTGGTGCCGGGCGAGGGATATCACGAGATGCTGGCCGGGCTGCGGCGGTTTCTGGAGACTGGCGGCCGGCGCATGACCTTTTCCGTGGGCGCGCCGCTTCTGGCCAGCCTTGCCGACGTGGACCGGGTGGCCGGGGCGGTGCTGGCCGGACTGCCGTCCGGGCGCGCGCCAGACGAGGCCGTGGTGGTCATGGGACACGGCGCGCCGCCGCCCGGGGCCGGGTTTTACGAGGCGCTGCGCGAAAAACTTTTCCGCCTCGACCGGCTGGCCCGGTTCGGGGCCATGCCGCGCGAACGGGATGCGCCCTGCCACGACCTCGAAGCCATCCTCACGGACCTCTCGGCCCAAAACATTCGCGCCGCCTGGCTTCTGCCCTTTCTCACCGTGGCCGGGGCCCACGCCTGCTGCGACCTGGCCGGTGAGGCCCCGACCTCCTGGCGCGGCCGCCTCGAAGCCGCCGGCATCGCCTGCCGGCCGCATCTTTCCGGCCTTATCGAACAGCCGGCCATGGCCGCCGTCTGGCGCGACCACCTGGCCATCGCCCTGGCCCGTCTCCCCGGGGCGCTTGCCCCTGGCGCATAGCCCCGGTCAGGAAGTTTTTTTTTTCTTCTTTTTGCCCCAGGGGCAAACGGTCACGCAGACGCCGCACAGCAAGCCGCCGATGTGGGGCAGGGTTTCGTTTTGGGTCAGCCGGGCGAGGCAGCGGCCGAAATCGATGGCCTCCTCGCGGGAAGCGTAGTGGCGGTCCGTATTGACGTTGCGGATGGCCCCCACGGGGCAGGCCTTGGTGCAGGCGTCGCAAGAGCCGCAATGGTTTTTGAGGGGCGCGTCGGGCGAAAGCGGCAGGTCGGTCAGCACCGTGACCAGGCGGACGCGCGGGCCGTACCGCGGACTGACCAGCAACAGGCTTTTGCCCTGCCAGCCCATGCCGGCGGCGATGGCCACGGCCTTGTGGGACAGGTAGGAGGTCATGCGCGCGGCATCCAGGATCTGGCTGGCCGGAAGGGGCAGGGCGCGGCCTCCCGCGTCGGCGATGCGCTGGCTCATGCGAAGGGCCAGCGCGTCCAACGCGGCGTTGGCTACCTGGTAGTGGCGGTTGTAAAGGGGGGTTGGGCGGTCGACTATGGGGTCGAGCACGGCGTCGGCCAGGCGCACGGCCAGGCTGACGGCCCGGGTGAAGCCCTCGAACAGATTGGCCGGCTCGGTTTCGATGCCGGCAAGCTGGTCCAGATCGGCGATGCCGACCAGGTCCGCGCCGGCCTCCAGGGCGAAGGTCTTGAATTTCTCTGTGTTCATGGGGCGCCGCATAGCATAAGGGCAATGGCGCGGCCAGGGGGAGCGCGGGTCTTTTGGAGCGCGCTTCGCGGGCCGGAGGCCGTTTCCGGGAATCCGGCGTCGCGTTCCAACATTGACGCCGCTTTGGGGTTGTGAAAATATCGGTCGGCTTACGCGCATGGGTGCGCGGCCAAATTTCCGCCCCTGAGGATTCCCCCATGAACTGGCCCCACAAGGATCTTCTCGACGTATCCCAGCTCTCCAGGGAAGACGTGGACGTGATCATGCGCACCGCCGCCTCGTTCCGCGAGATCAATTCCCGCCCGGTCAAGAAGGTTCCCACGCTCAAGGGCAAAAGCGTGGTGCTGTTTTTCGCCGAGCCGAGCACCCGCACCAAGACGTCCTTCGACATCGCCGGCAAGCGCCTTTCCGCCGACACCTTCGGCCTGGCCAAGACCGGGAGCTCCCTGCAAAAGGGCGAGACGCTCAAGGATACGGTGCGCACCCTCGAGGCCATGAACCCCGACGCCATCGTCATCCGCCATTCCTCTTCCGGAGCGGCCGATTTCGTGGCCCAGCGCGTCTCCTGCGCCGTGATCAACGCCGGCGACGGCTGGCACGCCCATCCGACCCAGGCCCTGCTCGACCTTTTCACGCTGCTCAATGTGTGGAATTCGCTGGCCGGCAAGACCGTCGTCATCCTCGGCGACGTGGCCCACAGCCGCGTGGCCCGGTCCAACTGCCGCCTGCTCCCGACCCTTGGGGCAAGGGTGCGCATCTGCGCCCCCCGCACCCTGCTGCCGACCGATGCCGGCGCGCTTGACGCCGAGATTTTTCACGACCCGGAGGAGGCGCTCAAGGGGGCCGACGCGGTCATGTGCCTGCGCCTCCAGCTCGAGCGCCAGGAAGCGGGGCTCCTGCCCGACCTGCGCGAATACGCCCGCCGCTTCTGCCTCACGCCAAAGCGCCTGGCCCTGGCCAACCCCGACGTGAAGGTGCTCCATCCCGGCCCCATCAACCGGGGCGTGGAGATCTCCTCGGAACTGGCCGACGCCGGCAATTCGCTCATCCTCGACCAGGTGTCCTCGGGCGTGGCCGTGCGCATGGCCGTCCTTTACCTGCACATCACCCGCAAGGAAAAAGGGGAAACCGCGTGACAGCCAACTCCCTGGCCATCCGAAACGTCCGGGTTCCCGGCCGCGAAGGCGCGTTCGACCTGCTCGTGGCCGAGGGCGTCGTCCGGGAACTGACCGCCCACGATCCGGCCGCGTCCCACGACGGCCATGCGGTGATCGACGGCCGGGAGATGCTCCTCATGCCGGCCCTGACCGATGCCCATACCCACCTGCGCGAGCCCGGCCAGGAATGGAAGGAGGACATCGCCTCGGGACTGGCCGCCGCCGCCGCCGGCGGGTTTTCCAACATCATGTGCATGGCCAACACCGACCCGGTCAACGACACCGCCTCGGTCACGCGGTTCATGCTGCGCCGAGCGGCCGAGTCCTGGCCGAACGGCCCGCGCCTTTTCCCCATCGGCGCGCTCACCGTCGGGCTTCGCGGCAAGGAGCTCGCGCCCATGGGCGAGCTGCTCGAAGCCGGCTGCGTGGCCTTTTCCAACGACGGCGAGCCCGTGGCCGACACCGAGATTTTCCGTCGCGCCCTGGAATACGCCGCCGACCTGGCCCCGGTCATCGACCACTGCGAGGACCCCTACATGGCCAAAGGATCGGGGGCCAACGAAGGGGCCATGAGCGCGCGGCTGGGCCTTCGCGGCCAGCCCGACGCTGCCGAGGCCATCCAGGCCGCCCGCGACATCCTGCTGGCCGAATACCTGGGCGTGCACGTCCATCTGGCCCACATTTCCTGCCGCAAATCCGTGGGACTCATCGCCGACGCCAAAAAGCGCGGCGTCAAGGTCACGGCCGAGACCTGCCCGCATTACCTGCTCATGACCGACGCGGCGCTTCTGGGCTACGACAGCCTGGCCAAGGTCAATCCGCCGCTTCGCACCGACGACGACCGGCTGGCCCTGGTCGAGGCCCTGCGCGAAGGCGTCATCGACATTCTGGCCACGGACCACGCCCCCCACGCGGCCCACGAAAAGGAAACCCCGTTCGAGAACGCCAAAAACGGCATCTCGGGCCTCGATACCGCCCTGGCCGCCCTGTGGGAGCTGGTGCGCCAGGGACGCCTCTCGCCCGAGGACATCGTCACCCGCTTCGCCTGGCGTCCGGCCGAAATTTTCAAGCTCCCGGTCAACCGCTTCGCCCCCGGCGACCCGGCCGACTTCCTGCTCTTCGACCCGGAGGATTCCTGGGTCGTCACCCCCGAAGCCCTGCGCTCCAAGGGCAAGAACACGCCGCTTCTGGGCCAGCCGCTCACCGGCCGCGTGGCCCTGACCGCCGTCGGCGGCGTCGTGGTGCACGACCGCATCCGTCCCGGCCGAACCTGAGACGAAACCCCGACACCCAAACGCTCTCCGGAGGTTTTTTCCATGGCGCAACCCTTCAAGGACGCCAATGCCATCTGCAAGACCATCATGCGCAACGGCTACGATGCCTACGTCATCAACGCCGTGCTCCAGGAAAAAGCCCTGGATCCCGCCGCGCCCGAACTCGACCTGGCGACCGACGCCCCCCTGGCCGAACTGCAAAAGCTTTTCTCCGAAACCGAGGCCGTAAGCGAAGACGGGGCCTACGCCCGGGTGCGCCACGGCGATACGCTGTTCAACTTCCACCCGGCCGAAACCGTGGACGCCTCCCACCCCGAGGAGACCGTGGCCCGGCTCACCCGGCGCATGATCGACCGCCTCGATGCCCTGGGCATCCTGCCGGCCAGCCAGATCAGCCCCTACCTGCCGCACTGCCGCGACGATCACGACGGCTTCGCCGACCTTGCCGGCGGCGAAGTGCGCCTGCTCGGCATCCCCGACGAGTCCATCCGTCAGAACTACCTGCGGGCCGTGCGGGCGCTGCGCTTCTCGGCCAACTACAATATCCCCGTCGAAGCCAATACCCTCATGGCCATCCTGCGCGCCTCGCGCCGCATCCTCGACTACGTCTCCGTCAAGGACATCATGGACGAATGGCGCAGGGTCGAGGCCGAAAACATGGCCACCTTCGTCGAACTGCTCTACGACACCATGATCCTCCACTGGTTCCTGCCCGAAGTGGCGACGCTCGCCCGCATCAAGCAGAAAACCGAAGAGGGCGTCGAATACACGCTCTTCGAGGAAACCCTCGCCGTCATGCGCCACTACCCCGAGGAACTGCCCTACGACTGGTACGGCACCCTGGCCTGCCTGTTCCACGACGTGGGCAAACTCCACACCGCCGAATACGCCGGCGGCGACCTGCATTTCTTCCAGCACCACCAGGTCGGGGCCAAAGTCACCCGCAAGATCCTCTCGCGCCTGGGCTTCCCCCCGGACGAGACCGACCTCGTCTGCAACCTCGTGCGCGGCCACATGCGCTTCCACTTCATGCTCACCGACCGGGGCATCCGCCGCTTCAAGGCCCTGGACCAGTACCCGCGCCTGATCGAAATGGCCCGGGCCGACATCAAAGCTGTCGAAGGTAACTACAAGGAATTCAATCACAATCTCAAAATGCTCGAGCGTACCGAAACGCCCGAGGAAATGCTCGAGCCGCTCCTGAACGGCGCGCAGATCATGCAGCTGCTCGGCCTCAAACCCGGCCCGGTCGTGGGACTCATCCGCGACGCGCTGCTCAAGGCCCAAATCGCCGGCGACGTCACCAGCCTGGAAGAAGCCGAACACTTCGTGCACGATTACTGGAACAAGCAAGAGCTGCACTAGTCGGTCCAGGTGGCCAGGGGCGCCGCCCCTGGACCCCGGCAGGAGAGGCTCCGCCTCTCCTGCACCTCTCCGCCGGGGGGCTTGATGCCCCCCGGACCCCCCTTTACCGGGTTGGGATGGTGAAGCGGGAGGGCGTGGGGTAGGGCTCTTTGGACGGCGGGAGACCGACGTTTGTTGCCGCAATCGGCCCGGCGGCACGAGGCGCGTTGCGCCTCGACGCCGGACGCGATTGCGGCAACAAGGTGCGCCAGCGGCGAAGCGCCGCATTTAAGAAGAAGATACTTTTTCTGAATGTCGCCCCAAAGGGGCGACCGGCGTGGTGGCGGCGGAATTTGCTTGGGACGAGCCTGCCGCAAAGCGGCGGCAGCGTCCCGGCAAATTCCGCCGCCATCTTCACCCAACCGCCTGACCGCGCGCCAATCCCGCTTCCGTCCGGCCAAAGCCGAGTCGGGGGGCCCGGGGGGCCCGTGGCCTCCCGGCGGGGTCCGGGGCGGAGCCCCGCCAGCTCCAGCCTCAACAGTTACCGACAGCCAGAACCGCTATGACGAACCTGATCGACCTGACGTTCCACGAGCTTGAGGCGCTGATCGTGTCGCTTGGCGAGCCGCCGTACCGGGCGCGCCAGGTCTGGCAATGGTTGTGGCAGAAGGGATGCCGCGACATCGGCCGGATGACGGACGTGTCCAAGGCGTTGCGGTCGCGGCTGGGGGAAGTCGCCACGATCGCCTGGCCTGACGTATTGCGGGTGAGCGAGAGCGCTGACGGCACGGTGAAGTTTTTGTTGGGGCTGTCGGATGGCGAGGCGGTGGAGTGTGTTTTGATTCCGGAGAAGGATCACTACACGGCTTGCCTGTCGACCCAGGTGGGCTGCGCCATGGGGTGTGGGTTTTGCGCCACGGGCATGCTGGGGTTTCGGCGCAACATGACGCCTGGGGAGATGTTGGGGCAGGTGTTGGTGGCGCGGCAGTATCTGTTGGACAAGGGTGAGGCGCTGGCGTTGCGCAATCTGGTTTTTATGGGCATGGGCGAGCCGCTTCTCAATTACGACAATCTGGTCAAGACGCTTGAGGCGTTGCATCATCCGCAGGGGCTGGACTTTTCGGGCCGGCGCATCACGGTGTCCACGGCCGGGGTGCGGCGCAATCTGCTGGAGCTTGGGCGCACGGGGTTGTGTTCGCTGGCGGTGTCGCTCCATGCGCCGACCCAGGAGAAGCGGGCGCGGATCATGCCCGGGGCGGCCAAGCTGCCGCTTTCCGAGCTTATGGGGATTTTGCGGGAGTATCCGCTGAAGCCTCGGGAGCGGCTGACCTTCGAGTATCTGCTGCTCGACGGGGTCAACGATGCCGATGCCGATGCGCGGGAACTGGTGCGGCTTCTCTCCACGGTCAAGGCCAAGGTGAATCTGATCGTGTACAATGCCACGCCGGGGCTGCCGTTTCGCCAGCCGGCGGCCGGGCGGGTGGCGGCGTTCCAGGAGATTTTGAAGGCCAAGGGGATCACGGCCACGATCCGCAAGAGCAAGGGGGCGGACATCGCGGCGGCCTGCGGGCAGTTGCGCGCCGAGGCGGAGTGCGCCGGGCGCGGCGACGCATAAAATTCGGCCCGCCACGCGGCGCTTGTCACTCATTTGCCGTTTGAGTAAGGTTATCTTCCTTTTTCGCGCAATATGTGCGTAATGGGCGCCAGAGGAGGCCGTATGGAAACGACGCTTGACGAACAGGGGCGCGTGACCATCCCTGCGGATGTCCTGAAGGATATGGGGCTTGCTCCGGGCTCGCGCGTCATTGTCGAGGGGCAGGACAGCGCCATTGTGATTCGTTCCCTGGATGCGGCATCCGGACTTGTCGAAGAGTGCGGAGTGCTTGTGTTCGGGGGTGAAACGGTCGGGCCGGTCGAGGAGCTGCTTGACCGGGTGCGCGAGGATCGCACCCGCGATGTTTCCGGGCTCTCGGGGCGATGAAGGCGCTTTTTGACACGTCGGTCCTGGTGGCCGCGTTGGTGCAAAGCCACCCGCAGCACCAGCGAGCCTTCGCATGGTATTTGAAATGTCGGCGCGGCGAGTTGGAGATGCTTGTCGCCGCGCATGGATTGGCGGAAACATACGCGTCGCTGACGGTGTATCCGGCGCGGCCGCGCATATCGCCGCGCAGCGCCGCAATGCTTCTCCAGGCAAGCGTTCTTGGCGTTTGTTCCGTCATCACGCTCGATTGCCGCGATTATGTCGCGGCCATGGAGTCGGTGGCTCGAATTGGCCGGGGCGGTGGCAGCATCTATGATGCGCTGCATGTCGTCGCCGCGCGAAAGGGCGGTGCGGAACTGGTGTTGTCGTTTAACAGAAAGCATTTTGAACCGCTTGTCGGTTCGGACCAACAGTTTGTAGAGCCTTAACCCTCCAAAAGAGATATCCCCCTCTTCCAACGCCGTTTCGCTAAAGGAACAGTGCATGAAACGACCCGATTTCGCCAAGTGCGGCGGCCTTGTCCCCGCCATCGCCCAGGAAGCCTGCACCGGCGAGGTGCTCATGATGGCCTACATGAACGAAGAGGCCTACGATAAAACCCTTGAAACCGGCGAAGTGCATTACTTTAGCCGCAGCCGGCAGAAACTCTGGCACAAGGGCGGCACGTCCGGCCATGTCCAGAAGGTCAAGTCCGTGCGCCTGGACTGCGACGCCGACACCATCCTGGTCCTGGTGGAGCAGATCGGCGGCGCGGCCTGCCATGAAGGCTACAAGTCCTGCTTTTACACCGAGATCACAAGCGACGGCGAGCGCACCTGTTCGCCCAAGGTCTTCGATCCCAAGGAGGTCTATAAATAAATGTCCGCCAACAACATCCTCAAACTCGGCATTCCCAAAGGCTCCCTCCAGGACGCCACCATCGCGCTGTTCGAGAAATCCGGATGGAAGATCCGGATGCATCACCGCAATTATTTCCCCGAAATCAACGATCCGGAGCTGACTTGCTCCATGTGCCGCGCCCAGGAGATGTCCCGCTACGTCGAATCCGGCACCCTTGACTGCGGCCTGACCGGCAAGGACTGGATCCTCGAAAACGAGTCCGACGTGGTGGTCGTTTCCGACCTCGTCTACTCCAAGGTCAGCAACCGTCCGGCCCGCTGGGTCCTGGCCGTGGCCGCCGACGCCCCCTACAAGCGTCCCGAGGACCTGGCCGGCAAGAAGATCGCCACGGAGCTCGTCAATTTCACCAAGAAGTATTTCGCCGGCGCGGGCGTGCCCGTGGATGTGGAATTTTCCTGGGGCGCGACCGAGGCCAAGGTGGTCGAGGGGCTGGCCGACGCCATCGTGGAAGTCACCGAGACCGGCACCACGATCAAGGCCCATGGCCTGCGCATCATCTCCGAGCTGCTTTTGACCAACACCCAGCTGATCGCCAACAAGAAAGCCTGGGAAGACCCGTTCAAGCGCCGCAAGATCGAGGTCATCAACATGCTGCTCCAGGGCGCGCTGTGCGCCGAGGGCCTCGTCGGGCTCAAGATGAACGTGCCCGAGGAAAAGATGCCCGACATCATGGCGCTTCTGCCGAGCCTTACCTCGCCGACGGTGGCCAACCTTTACAACAAGGACTGGTTGTCCATCGAAATCGTGGTGGCCGAGGGCACCGTGCGCGACCTGATCCCCAAGCTCCACGACCTGGGCGCCGAGGGCATCATCGAATACGCGCTCAATAAGGTGATCTAGGCGCATCAGCGTTTCCGTCGCCATGCCGAAAAAGGGCCGCGGGTATCCGCCCGCGGCCTTTTTTATTTGGAAGAGTGGATTACGGTCCGCAAGGGAGGGATGGCTGGAAAGTTTTATAGATGATATGATATATTTCTTGAAATAATATCTTATATTGTGACATGCTTTTTCCGGGTACCCTTTTTCGCGCGACCGCGTTTTCGTTTGTCATCGTAAAAAGGAACGGGCCTCGAAACCAATCGAAGGAGAATTGGCATGTCGCAGAAAGCTTCCCACCCCTTGCCGGGCGATCCGTCCCTTGCCCCTCTTGAAGATCGTACCGAGTATTTCAAGGAAATCAGCAAGGCGAATCCGGTCCCGGAAGAAGCCACCCGGGCTTTCATCGCCAACCGGTTCCAGATGCTGGCCTCCGATCCCGCGCTCAGCGACGCGCAAAAAAAAGCGGCCCATGAGTCCCTGGCCATGAAGCTGGGCAAGGCGGCCGTGACCGATCAGCCCGTTCCGGGCGGCGTGGGGTATGGCATGTTCTATACGAGCGCCTTCAAAAGCGCCTATAATCTGGGCACGAAACTGCAATTCGATTATATATGCCCGGCCACGGCGGGCGGAAATGTGAACACCTGGCTCTATCTGACCGCGACCAACCGCGCCTCCCGCGGTGTGGAAGCCCTTGTTTGCTACTACGCACAAAATCAAATGAGCTTCATGGCCTTTGACTGGGCGCAGCCGGGCGACAAGCACTGGCAGCTCAATATTCCCTATGCCAACCTTCAGGATTATTTCGTGACGGTCGTCATCGGTGGCGTTCGCTATCCCGGGATTGCCGTGGAGAACGTCACCGCCCAGGTGCAAACGGGGACGTGGCGCAACACGGTCAGCCTCTTCAATATCAATCGCCAGGGCTACGATCTGGTCTATTCCTATGATTATGCCGCGACCGAGACGGAGCAGAAGACGGGTTGGGTCGGCTCCTGGGGGCCCATCGTGGAAACCTTCCAGGACAGCTACAAAGGCACCTCGCTGATGGGGGTCTTCATCACCGAACTGGCCGGCCAGGATTCTTCCGGTACCTGGGGAAAGCTCGGCCTGCTCTCCGCCGATGAGGCCACGGTCCGCGAGGATGACAAGGGCTTCAGCCTGGACTTCATCGATCCGCAGTCCTCGTGGGCGGTCAAAAGTTGACGCATGCCGGCTAGGGCATAAGGAGAGGTAAAAAGGCGGCGGCCGGCCATCGTCGGTCGCCGCCGGGGAGAGGGGTATGGCCGAAACAGGCAAGCCGGACGACAAGCCGCCCGGGAGGCCCCGGGAATTGTCCCCACGGGAGGACCGGCGGGAAGCGTTCGCCCGTATAACCGCCGGGAATCCCGTGGACGCGGCGACGCGGCGCGCCTTTCTCGAGGCGCGTATGGCCATGATCCGCGCCGATGCCCGCTTGTCCCCAGAGGAGAAGGAAGAGGCCGTCGCCGCGCTGGCCAGGCAACTGGACGCGGAGTGAGGCCGCCGGGCCGGCCGGGGTTACTTTCCTGGCAGATTGGGGATGATCTGGTTGGCGGCGGCGATCAGGCTTTTGCGCAGGGTCGGCTCGCTGTTGAGGAATTGGGCCACGGCCGTGGCCAGAGGCTCGGGGATGCCCGTGACGTCGCGCACGCCCAGGCGCGCGTCCACGGCCCGCCGGCTTTTTTTGTCGATGCGCACCACCGGGGCCAGGTGGAACCGCACGTTGACCGGGTCGGAGCCGGAATAGAGCCGGCAGCGGATTTCCTGTTGGGGCAGGGCCACGTCCCCGCCGGCATGGACCCGGGCGACGACCTCGGAGCGGGTGGCGGTGAGATTCGCGGCGCAGGTCAAATCTGTCAAAAAGCCGAAGGTGCTGGATTCGAGCTTGCCCCTGGTGGCGGGGTCCAGCCGGAACCCGGTGCGGCAGTTGATCTTCTCCGCGCGCGGGTTGTCGAAGACTTGCCGGCAGGTGTCGCCCTCCAGGGTGACGCCGGCCGTGGCGGGCGTATTCGCGACGAGGGCCGCCAGAACGGCGCATAGCGGCAGGACGGAAAATCGTGGCATGGGCTTGGCTCCCGGAAGGCGTTGCAAAGGAAGGCAGGGCCGTCCTATCCCCGGACGCGCGCGGGAGCAAGGGGCCCTTATTTCCGCTCCTGGCCGCGCTTGCCGGCTTCCCAGACGAGCCGGCCGACGCGTTGGCCGAGGTCGGCCTGCCGGGCGCGCACCAGCGCCTCGGCCGCCTCGGGGTTGCCCTGCGCCTTGAGCAGGCTGGCCGATTCCAGATCGCGCAGATGCCGGGCGCATTCCTTTATCAGGGCCGACAGGTCGAGGGTTTCGATTTCGGGCGGGACCCGCACCGAACGGACCTTGTTTTGCATGCCTGCCTCCCGTTTTGAAGACGAAATACGAAAAGTCCATATCTTGTCAACGTATGAGGCGCGCATCCGGCCGGCTTCCCTCTTGAGGGATCGGGCAAGCTCGGGTAGCGTTGCCGCCGAATTGAGGGCAGGGTATTGGACCCGAGCAAGGGGAGGAGAGGAGCATGGCACTGACGCGCGGCGACAAAATGATCATCATTGGCGCGGTGGCGCTGGCCGCGACCGTGGTCTTGGGCTTGGCCATCCTCAAACGTCCGGGCCTTTTTTCCGGCGGCAAGGAACCGGTGGCCATCGCCCCGGCCCCAACCGCCGCCACGCCGGCTCCGCCAGCCCCGGCCGCCGTGTCGGCCCCTGTCCCCGTGCCCGCCGCCGCTCCCGTGCAATCGGCCCAGCCCGCGCCGTCCGCGCCGCCGGCTCCGGTCGTGACGCAATCCACCACGCCGCCAGCCGGACCGGTCGCCGTGGCAAAGGATGCCGTCCCGGATGAGAAGGCACCGCAACACGCGGCCTCCGCGCCGCAAGACGCCGCCAAACCGGCGGCTCCCGCCGCGCCGGGGGGATGAAACCCTGGAGAAGATGTTCGCGGAAATTTCCGGCGACGCCGCGCCGTCGGAGAAGCCCGGCGAGGCCGCGCCGGCCGCGCCCAAGGCGGGGCCCCCGGCCGAACCCAAGCCCGCGCCGGCTCCCGAGGCGGCCCAGACGCCGCCCGCTACCCCCCCCGCGCCCGAATCGGGCGCGCCGGCCAAGGCCGAGGAGAAGCCCTCCCATGCGGCGGCCAAGCCGGCCAAGGAAAAAAACGGGACCGGCGTCAAGCCCGAAACCAAAGCCAAGCCTGAGGCCAAGCCCGAAGCCCCGGCCGGCAAACCGGCCGCCGCGCCCAAAGCCAAGCCGGTTGCCGCCAAGGCCAAGCCCGAAGCCAAGCCGGCTCCGGCCCCGGCCAAGGCAACGGCCGCCGTGGGTCGGGTCATTCGCGTCATCGGCGAGGAAAAGCCCGGGGTCTACGAGCTTGCCATCCAGACGACCAAGCCGCCGGCGAGCTACACCAAGATGTTTTTGACCAATCCGCCACGCATGGTGCTCGATATCGCCGGCTTATGGGACTACCACGGGGCGTCGGCGAGCGACACGGGCGGCGACTTCATCCGCCGCATCCGTATCGGCCGGCACAAGGACCTGTTCCGGGTGGTGCTCGACATGGCCCCGGACGCGCCGGCCCGGCTTCGCGGCGCGCCGACGGTGTCCCGGTCGCCCGAGGGCGTGGTCCTGCGCATCCCCAAATAATCCCGAGCGGCAAAGGAACCTTTGGCCTTGAAACGCTTTTTCTCCGCCCTGTGGAAAACCGTCAAATGGGGCGTCATCGCCGTCCTGTGCCTGGAAGTGCTGTCGTTTGCCGTCATCACCACCACCAACTGGGTCATCTACGGCAACCTGCGCGAGGGTCCCAAGGCCGTCTACGATCCCTACGCCCTGTTCCTCATGGGAAACGGCATCTGGCCCACGGCCAATACCGGCTATGTCGAGAACCATCCCGAGCTCTCGCGCGTCATCTGGTTTTTCGGCGGCTCCACCATGCGGGCCAGCGCCGCGCCCTACCAGCATTCCATCCCGAGCCTGCTCGCCAAGACGCTCAATGCCACGGGCAAGCCCTACGCCTACAACTGCTTCAATTTTGGGGTCAATTCCTTCAATTCCCTTCTCGAGGTCAAATACCTCGAGAAGCAGCTCATCGAGTATCCCATCCGGCCCCAGCTCGTGGTCTTTTACGACGGGGCCAACGACGCCAACTACTTTGCCGTGCAAAAAACGCCCTATGCCCATGAGGGCCGCGAGCGGGTGCAGGGCGTCATCGAAAGCTACTACAAGGCCGGCTACGGCATCCTCAAGCCCCTTAACGCCGCCTACTACGCCTCGTTTACCCGGGAACTGCTGCAAAAGCTCCTCTACACCGCCAAGCCGGTGGACCCGCATTCGCCGGAGCTGGCCAAGTTCGTGGACCTGACGGTCAAGCGCTACGACTTCGCTGACAAGGTGTGCGCGGCCTACGGCGCGCGGTTCCTGCTTTTCCTGCAGCCGCTCTACTGGGTCGAGACATGCCCTGGCGAAAACGCCGCCGTGGCGGCCAGCGAGAAAAAGACGATCCTTGGCCGCAAGACCTTTCCCCACGTGCGCGACAACTTCATGACCGTTTACGCCGCGTTGGAGAAGGCCCTTGCCGGCAAACCCTATTTCGTGAACCTGCGCAACGCCCTGTGCGGGCGTAACGCCCCGGCCTACACGGCCGACGGCGTGCATAACACCGATGCCGGGCGCGAGGGCATCGCGGCGGCCATGCTGCCGGCCATCCGCGATAGCTTTTCCGCCATGCCCGCCACGACCGACGGAGGGAAATAATGCAACGCTTTGCCGCGACGATAGTTTTGGCCGTGGGCTGCGTTTTCGTCCTGGCCGCCGCAGCCGCGGCCCAGGATACGCTCAAGGAACGTTCGTTAAACGATACGCCGGCCGCCGCGCACACCGCGCCGCCCGCAAGC